>JAGXNP010000240.1 GCA_019894885.1 Promethearchaeota archaeon
ATTCAAGATTATTTACTTGATGAAGGACTTTTAAGAAACAAAATCTCGATCGATGAAAAAAAACTTGAGTTCGGATTTCAATTTATTTTTCCCCCAGGTCCTATCGCGCAAAATATGGTTGTATTAAAACCAAAAAATAAAGATTTAATTATCATTTCTAATCCAATTCAAATTTCTCCCCAACAAGTTGAAGCTTTGAACTCGTTAGAAGATAATAGAAAAATATTCTTCTTCATGGATATCAGAAAGTTTTTCCTCGTAAAAGATGTTTTTTTTAGAATAGATACTCAAAAATTCAGATATGAAATAAGCGATCAGATGTTTCTTAAAAAAGACCGGACTATCTCGAAAAATTCCTTTTTCAAGAGTATTAGAAAAGTTTTTACGTGTTCTGCTTATTCAAATATGCTCCTTAACGAATACTGTTCAGGAAAGATAAGACCCGAAGATATGGCTAAATCTAAGGATTTCACTTCAGATTTTTCTTTATATTCATAATTAATTAATCACTAAGAGTGAGTAGAATTAGTTTTGACAAATGGCTACAAGCCTTAGGAAAACTAGATTATGTTCAGGGAAAAACAAGACCTGATGTAAAGTGTATCTTATGCTCTATCAAAGAAAACGACGAGAAAGTAGTCTCCTTAAAAATTTATGAAGACGAGATTTGTTTTGTTACAATAAACCTTTATCCTTTCAACCCTGGACACCTTATGTGCGTTCCAAATAGACATATTACAAAATATACCGAATTAACGAAAAAAGAGCTTTTACATTTGAATAGAGCAATTCAGGGTTTGCAACTATTACTCGATGATTTGTATAACCCAAAAGGTTACAACATTGGAATAAATCAAGGAAATTATGCTGGGGCAAGTATAGACCATCTACATTTCCATGTAGTTCCAAGATATGGCACAGAGTTAGGATTTATTGATATAGTCGGAAACACAAGAGTTCTCCCCGAAGGTTTAGATTCCGTCAAGAAAAAGCTTAATCAAAATGTTAATAAATTTTTAAATAAAGAATTTTTTGAAGACTTCAAATAAAGGGTGCTCTTTAAAACAAATTAAAGGTTTAAATATAAAATAAGAAAAAAAATTTGAAAATTTAACTCAAACTTTCTATCGAGTAGCTTTACGAATATCTGCAGCGGTAACTCTCTTTCTTTTATCTGCTTTCGTAATTTTTATAGCTTCTTTGGTTGCGTCACTAGCTGCGCTCTCTAAATACCCTATTAATTTATCAAGGGCGTCAGCAGCGACTAAATCAGCGCCTTCCTTTTTCATTAATCTTCGAATTGGTGCTTTGGCGATATAACCTTCAGATTTCTTTACAGGAGCTTTCTTTTTGGCCATATTTTATTCCTCCACTATTTTTTTTTATTAAAATGTTTTAATATAGATTATTAATTAATAATAACTACGATTTTCTATTATATAAATATTGTGGTTCGGAACAATAGTTTATGGAAATTAAATTAATTATTTATCTTGGATCTAAAATTAGCTAAATATGATCTGACCGACAAAATACCAATATTAAATAAAAATTTTATTTTTTATTAAATGGGAAATAAAAAATCTTTGATTATTAAAATTCACTGGAAAGCGATTTTCAAAAGAATTCATCTATTTTTTACAGAAAATATAAAAACATTATTAAAGTTTTAATATAATGAAAAAATTGAAAATCGTCTTCTATTATTATATTGACACTTGAATTTTACACAAGCGTTTCTTACTCTTTAAGAGCTTTGTTTTTAAAGAATTTGATCATTTCTCCTTTTTTGGAGTTTTAATAAGTTATCTGCGATTTTTATATAATTTAAAAATGTAAAAATTAAAATAAAAGTTCTAAAATTAGTTATATAATACGAATAAAAAAGGATCGACATTCCGATTTTGGCATTTAGTCACAATAACATAAAACTTGAAGAAACTGACATTGAATTTGCATTACAGTCATTGGGATTTACGAAAAATGATTCAAAAGTTTTGTTAGCTCTTGCAAAATATAAAATATTGAGTCCGGCAGATATAGCAAAATTTTCTGATGTTGACCGTGCTAGGGTATATGATAGTCTTAATCGATTAATTGAAAAAGGATTTATCCAAAAAGAACCAGTAAAAAGGGGTGCAAATTACCAAGTGATCCCCATTACTAGGATTTTTAAAACGATTAGAGAGGAATATAAAAAAAAAATTGACGATACTCTAACTATTGAGAAAGCAATTGCTGAATTGGAAATTGATAAGGAAGAAATCGAGCCAAAGGTATGGGCGATTAATTCAAGAGAAAAAATTAGAAAGAAAATAAAAGATTTAATTAGTACCTCTCAAAACCGAATATATTTCATAATTACCCCTGATTTGTTGATTAAAGAACTAGGAGGTCACGAGTGGATATTAAAAGAAATCTGGAGTAAGAAGTTCTCATCAGATACAGAAATCGTAATTGCTTTGAAATATTTCGAAGAACTTAAGGATGAAATCAAAAAATTATTAAAAATTTCTATAAAAATCCATTCAATTGAGGGTGATAATGTGATTCCGTTCGGATTGTTAATCGCAGATTATGGATTTTTGTTAACTACGTTAGATCAGGTAAAAGAAGCTCCAGAATACACATCTGGTTTATGGCTGGAAAACGGAAAACAAAGTCAATTAATAGGCTACGAGCATTTATTTAGACATTTTATTAGCTCAGAAACGAAAGAAATAAAGCTAAGTCCAGTAAAATTACCATATCAAGTTTAATCAATTTTAAATAAATCAAATCTTCAAACAAAAATTAATTTAGTTTAGTAGAATTAAAACGGAAAAACAAAAAGAAAAATAAATTTAAATTACAGTGTTTAATGATAAACATATGGATAAAAAATCATGGGGATAAAGACCACGTGGTATTATAGTTGTTTAGTGAAATCTAGAGGAGGTTGATAAGTCATTTCATACCGTGGGAAAGTTATACTCTGTGGTGACCCGTCTGTAGGAAAAACGAGTTTGCTAGCTCGATATGTCGATGGCAAATTTCACGAGGATTCGGCGCCAACAATAGGCGCTAATTTTCTGATAAAAGAAATTGATTTAAGTAAAATTGTTGATAAATTAAACTTAGAAAAACCTGAACTGAAGCAAGATATTAAGGAGAAGGGATTTAAGTTATACTTTTGGGATCTTGGAGGTCAACACGATAAATTGTACAGTACTGAATACTATTTCGTTCAAGCTGTTGGAGCTATGATTGTTTTTAGCTTAAATGATTTATCGACATTCAATGACATAAATTTTTGGTTAACTAAATTAAAAGATTTAAGCGGAGATGTGCCTTACATTCTGGTTGGAAACAAAACAGACTTAGATAGAAATATAGACAAATCTCTAGTTGAAGCAGAAGTAAAGAAACATGGTATCCAATATTTTGAAACTTCTGCGAAACTTAATGAAAACGTTGATTTAGCTTTTGAAAGTTTATCTATTCAAATTTTAAATAATTTAAAGTAATTTTTTAAAATACTAATTTTGGTATATTTTATATTATAACTTTGCCTAAATTTTATAATGAGTATTC
>JAGXNP010000241.1 GCA_019894885.1 Promethearchaeota archaeon
TGTCTATGTAGCAGATAATGATGATGGTTTAGAGATTCTTCATATAACTGAAGTGGAACATATAATAACGATTACTTCTCCCGATAGTTCATCATCTTGGGATACAGGTTCTTCTCACGATATTTATTGGGATTCCACAGGGAATATTTTCACAGTTAACATCGAGCTGCATAAAGACGGTTTTTTCGAGCAAACCATCGCTTCTGGCAAGACTAACGATGGTTCGTACTCTTGGATGGTACCTTCGGGTTTGGTTGATTCCACACAATACCAAGTAAAGATAATTGACGCTTCTAATTCATTAGTGTATGATTACAGTGATTATTTTGAAATTTATAGCAATACAATCACGGTCACTTCTCCCAACAGTTCATCATCTTGGGGGACAGGTTCATCTCATGATATTTATTGGGATTCAACAGGGAGTATTTCCACAGTTAACATCGAGCTGCATAAGGACGGCTCTATCGAGCAAAACATCGCTTCTGGCACTTCAAACGATGGTTCCTACTCTTGGACGGTGCCTTCAGGTTTGATTAATTCCACACAATACCAAGTAAAGATAATTGACGCGTCTAATTCATCCGTATATGATTACAGTGAGTATTTTGAAATTTATAGAAAAGCAAATCCTATAATAACTATAAATAGTCCAAATGCGGAAGATATTTTCGGAATTTCTGCACCTAATTTTGATATTTCGATTGACGAACCAATCTTAGACACAGTGTGGTACACAATCGACGATGGTGATACAAATATTACAATTACTGAATTAAACGGGACAATTGATCAAACAGAATGGGACAAGAAAGGAACTGGTATGATAACTATTAGATTCTATGCGAATGATACCATAAGTAATGAAGGGTACGCTGAAGTATCAATCAGAAAAGATGTTAATGCCCCAGTAATAACAATCAATAATCCACAAAACAGCGATGTAATTGGAGCCACAGCACCAAATTTTGATATATCTATTGAGGAACCAAATTTAGATAAGACTTGGTATTCGTTAAACGGAGGAAACAACATTACTTTTACGGGACTTACTGGGACAATAAATCAAGCGTTATGGGATGCTTTACCCGAAGGAAATGTTATCATTAGATTCTACGCTAACGACACTTTAGGAAGGATAGGATTTCAAGAAGTTACTGTTGTAAAGACGATTTCTCAACCGTCTCCACCTGAGATTCCAGGATACAATATATTATTACTTTTAGGAATTGTATCAACTATAGCTGCAATAATCGTCAAAAAAAGGCTAAATCATTTAAATTAAAACAATTTTTTTATTCTATATTTTTCATATTAAATCTACTATTTCTATCTAAAGATACTAATTTCCACAATTATGTGTTTATGAATATACCTATTTTAAGTATAAAATCTATTTAAAATAAATTTCCATAATTCGTGAAATAACCGAATATCAAAATAAAAAAGAAATGAGTAAAATCGAATCATACGAAGATCAAGGCGATTTATTAGAAGGAGAAAAGCACTAGTAATAGGAGACTATAATAACTAATTGATTTTATGGAGTAAGGGTAAAGCACTCGAATTTGTAGCTGATGATTCATTTGAAAATGGAGAATATAATGATGTCGTATTTTTTTTTTCACAAAAGCGAAATCTAATAATATTAAATAATAAAAAGTTCAAGTAAATATTGATGTCTGAAGATAGAACATTTCATAATAAAAAATCTCCAAAGAAAATTCTTACACATTTTATTCTGTTATTTTTTTTTATTGTTGGAGCTTATACTACTACAACATATTTCTTTAGTTTTATTGGTCTTATTATTGGCCTCGTTTATTTCTTATTAATTCCTAACAGACAAGTGAAGAGACTAGGAATCTTATTATCTTGGACTATTGGAATAACTACTATTATAATAAATGGCATAGCCCTGTCAAATGCTTCTGGAGCTCCCGCTTTATCAACGGTTTATTTCGCACTTATTATTGGCCCCTCATTAATAGCAGCATATCCAATTGGTTTCACAATTTGGAAAAAAATAACAAAGAATAGGACTGTAACTCATCGTTTTTCTTTAAAACTTAAGGAATTTAATAAAAAATTATCCAAAAATACAAAAAAAGCTCTCAAGATTCTGATCATAATCTTACCCTGCGTTTTTTGGTGGAGTGTAAATATAGATCTTAATGTTATGATTGATAATGATACTCGCCTTCTTTGGGTTCATGCTCCTTCTAGTGCTCAAATAGAGTCAAACTTCATTGTAACTGTAGAAGCTTGGGACGCCTATGAGCGCTTAAGCGCAACCTATAAGGGAACGGTTGATTTTTCTATAACATCTTATAATCTAACAAACTATTCCTTGCTAACAAATGTTAATGCGACTCTTCCTAACAATTATTCCTTTTCAGGGCAATTTTTTGGTTCAGATATAGCGTATGAAATACGGGATGGAAAGGATAATGGTTTACATACTTTTGATGTAAAAATAAATACAATAGGGCTTCACTATCTTTTAGTCTCCGATTCTCTTACAAAAAATACATATTGGAGCAATCCTATAATTGTAAATAATTATACAATTTCTAACAATAAAATTTATTGGGGTGATATTCATGGACATTCTGGACTCTCTGATGGTTCTGGAACCCCAGAGCATCATTTTTATTATGCAAGGAATGTTGCGTGTTTAGATTTTAACGCTTTAACGGACCACGGAGAAACGGTCGGGCTTCTTATTGGAGGTTTGGATAGTTTAGAAAAAACTACAAATGAGGCATATGAACCGGGCGCTTTTGTAACCTTCCCCGGAATAGAATGGACAAACACAAAGACTGGCCACTATACCTGTATTTTTTCAGGTAATAAATTAATCAAGAAACCCCTCCTATCATTCATGGTTGTTACAACAATACAACAATTTTGGGAAGCGTTGGATGAATTTACAGCTTCTACGGGTTGCAAAGCTTTAGCATTACCGCATCATACAACCAAGGAGGAATATCCTCAAGACTGGACTCTTATTAATCCTAAATATGTTAAAATAGTGGAAGTAGTTTCTACTCATGGAGAATCTTTATTTGAACAACGAGATCCCTATAATTATATGGGTTGTGGGGATCCTCCTCCAGAATTTACTTATGGAACTGCAATTATGGATGCTTTTAAAATGGGATATAGAATGACTTTATATGCATCGAGTGATCAGCATGACGGTCATCCAGGACATTCTTTAAGTCATACTAATGCCTATATAGGACATCAACATCCATGGACGATCTGGCCCAATCGAGTTGATTTACCTTATCCAGGAGGGCTAACTGCGGTTTTTGCATCAAATCTAACTAGAGAATCTGTGTTCTCGGGAATAGAAAATCAGCGAATTTATGCAACTTCTGATCATGGTCGTCCCTTTCTCAATTTTACTATTAATGGTACTCATGTCGGGGATGGCTCAAAACTCCAAGTATCGAATCCTGCTACTCACCGAGAATTAAACATTCTTCTTGCTCAAGATGGAGCAGCCGCAGCAAACTTGCGTCCCCAAGCAGCAAGTGTAACT
>JAGXNP010000242.1 GCA_019894885.1 Promethearchaeota archaeon
ATTAGAAATAGTATTAATTTGCTTAGTTATTCCATCAATTTGATCCAAAAACCACCAACTAGGACCAAATTGCATTTTCCCGGGAAAAGAACCATCTTGAAAATTACCAATAATAGAAGCAATTAATTCATTGTCTCGAGGATTTATATTATAAAAAATAGTTTTGGTGAGTTCTCTAGATTGATCAAGTCTATCTAAGAATTTAGCCATTTTATCTCCATAAGTATAATCACCAATAGAATCGCAACCTATATCGGGTCCAAGTTTATTGAATAATCTTGTGTTTTTATTACGAAGGGCTCCAATATGAAACTGCTGGACCCAACCACGCTTAGAATTTAATCTAGCACATTCATATAAAAAAGCTGATTTAAACTTTGAAACTTCTGTCTCATTTAATTCTTTTCCTGAGAGAACATCTGTTGTTATTTTTTCAATTTCTACATTGGTATATATTTCAGCCCAAAAAGATACGATTCCATGATCAGCAATTCGACATCCCATGTCATGAAAATATTTATGGCGAATATCTAATGCTTCAATTATACTTGAAAAGTTTTTTATTTCAATATCAGAGATTTCGCTTAATTTAGAAATATAATTAATAAATTGAGTAGTTTTTTCTACCGCCATTGCTTTGTCTGGTCTAAATGTAGGAAATACTTTAACCTTATAGCCGTCATCCTTGATTTTTTTATGATGTTCCAAAGAGTCAATTGGATCGTCTGTTGTACAAATAAGCTTTACATTCATTTTAAGAAGCAAATTTTTGACTGAAAATTCTGGTGATTGGAGCAAAGCAGAGCACTGGCTATAAATTTTTTTGCAAGTTTTTGGGTCTAGTAAGGTATCAATATTAAAATATCTCTGAAGTTCTAAATGAGTCCAATGATAAAGTGGATTGCGAATTGCCATTGGAATTGTTTCGGCCCATTTTTCAAATTTTTCATAGTCAGTCGCATCACCAGTACAGAATTTCTCAGCTATCCCGTTACTGCGCATTAATCTCCATTTATAATGATCTCCAGCGAGCCAAGCTTGTCCTATATTACTATAGCAAATATCATCAGCTAAATCTTTCACTGGTAGGTGGCAATGATAATCAAAAATAGGCTTATTTTCTGCGAACTCATGATAGAGATACCTTGCAGTTTCTGTTTGTAAAAGAAAATTCTTATCTATAAATCTTTTCATTTATCTAACTCACCATATTTTCTAATTGCTTTGAAAAGTTTTACTTATTCCTTCCCAAAGACCTACAAGATACATAACACCTAAAGCTCGATCGTATAATCCATATCCTGGCCGTCCTGTTTCCCCCCATATCATCCTTCCATGGTCAGGGCGTATAACTCCATCAAATCCAATATCTATTAATGTTTTTACCACTTCATACATGTTCACATCCCCGAATTCTGTAGGATGCTTACTTTCATAAAACTGTTTCTCTGCAATATGTTTAACATTTCGGAAATGTATGAATGGAATACGATCTAACATGCCAAATTTTCGAATAACTTTTACAAGATCCATTTTTAAATTTGCACCGAAAGATCCTGTACAAAAAGTAATACCATTTGAGGGACTATCTATAATTCTAACTAAACGATCTAAAGCAACTTCATCAGTAATTATCCGAGGAAGACCAAAAATTGACCATGGAGGGTCATCTGGATGAATAGCCATTTTTACTCCATATTCTTCAGCAACAGGGATTACTTTTCTCAGGAAATATTCTAAATTTAACCATAATATTTCATTATCAACTTTAGAATAAGCATTTAAATAATATTGTAATTCTTCTTTTGTATAATTAGTTGCCCAACCCGGAAGATCTAATGAAATTGTCTTAAAATCAATCTCTTTAAGTTTTGAATTGTCGTAACTTAAGCTATTAGATCCGTTAGGATACTTCTTTGCTAAATCAGTACGCACCCAATCGAAAACGGGCATAAAATTATAGCATAAAATTTGAATCCCTAGAGCCCCCATATTTCGAATGCTTTGGCAATAATTATCGATTAAGATATCTCGATTTGGATTACCAAGTTTAATATCTTCATGAACGGGGATACTCTCAATCACCGAAAACTTAAATCCTTCTGCTTCGATCTTTCTTTTAACGTTTATTATTTTATCTTTTGGCCAAATCTCTCCTACAGCAACATCATATAATGCTGAAACAATACCTGTGACTTTAGGAATTTGTCTTATATATTTGAGAGGTATACGATCTTTATCTCCATACCATCGAAATGCTATTTCCATTATTATAATACCTTATTATTTAGGTTTTAAATTTTAAACTCCAGAATACGCAGAAAACCCTCCATCAACAGGAATAATAACACCATTAACGAAGCCAGAAGCTTTTTCATCAACAAGCCAAAGAAGTGTTCCAATCAGTTCTTCTGGTTTTCCAAATCTTCCTATAGGTGTTAGGTTTAATATTTTTTTTGCTCGTTCTGTAAAGGAACCATCTTCATTAGTCAAGAGAGAACGATTTTGTTCTGTTAAAAAAAAACCTGGTGCAATCGCATTCACGCGAATGCCCACTTTGGAAAAATAAACCGCAAGCCACTGAGTAAAATTACTAACAGCTGCTTTTGCTCCACTATAAGCAGGTATCTTTGTCAATGGTGTAAAGGCATTTATTGATGAAATATTAATAATAATAGCACCTTTCTGATTTAACATTTGTTTCGCAAAAACTTGAATGGGCAAGAACGTACCAATAAAATTTAAATTAAATACGAATTCGATGCCTTCTTGATTTAAATCAAAGAAAGTTACGAGTCCTTCTCTTTCACTCTCCAAGTCATCTACAGTTAAGAATTCGTTTGAGGTCGTCCCTTTTGGATGGTTCCCTCCAGCTCCATTAATGAGGATATTACAAGGACCAAATTCTCTTCCAATTATCTCTTCAGCTTTTCGTAAACTCTTAAGGTCTAAAACATTTACTTCAATTCCCATGGCAATTCCTCCGTTTTCATTAATCTTACTTGCCACTTTATCCGCAGCTTCTTTTCGTATGTCAAGTATTGCTACTTTTGCACCACATTTTGCAAGAGCCTCAGAAAAGCATCCACATAATTCCCCTCCACCACCAGTTATCACGGCAGTTCTATCTTTCAAATTAATCATAAACGGGACTTTCATTACTATTTCCTAGACTATATTTATCATTATATTATTAGGATTAACTTTAATCTATTATAACAGAAATTTTGCAATTTTCTTTATCTTTTTGTAATAACTTTAGATTTTCTGGGACTTCTTTCATCGTTATTTCTTTTGTAATCAAAGCAGTAACATCCATACCAGCAGCCATACTGCTGATAACATTAGGAAAAGTCCCATGACCTGAATGTCCTTGAGCACCAATTATTCGAGCTCTTCTTACTTGAAAATATTCACCACACACTGGCATTCTCTGTTCTGCTCTAGCAACAATCACCACAGTACTGTTTATTGTTTTGCATTCCCAAATAGCAGTTTGTATTTCTTCCGTTACTATTTCAGGTAAACCTGTGGCTTCGAGATATAG
>JAGXNP010000243.1 GCA_019894885.1 Promethearchaeota archaeon
ATTTATAATAATGACGGTAGCACAATCATTTTCGGAATTAAGAGGACAAGGAGTACTAAGAAGACTTAATACTACACCAATGTCGTCTGCTGATTTTATGACAAGCAATATTCTTTCTAATATGATACTCTCTATGTTGCAAATTATAATTGTTTTTGTTTTAGCTTTATTATTTGGCTTTAACTCTAAAAGTGACATAGTAGGAATCTTGTTTGCATTTTTAATAATGGCTTTATTCTCACTAAGTTCTGTGGGATTGGGACTCATAACAGCATCAATTTCTAAAAATGCTGGAACATCCACAGGGATTTCATTTCTATTTATTCTACCACAAATGTTTTTTGGAACATTTTTACCAATAACTAACACTACTAGAGCTATTGCGGTTTTTCTTCCTAGTTATTATGCCACTGATGCGTTCACATCTATATTTAACGGTGCTAATTTACTGAGTGCTAACATCTTAATTGATTTCGCTTTTATTGCAATATTTAGTCTAGTTATTGTGATTTTAGGAATTCTAATCTTCAAAAAATATGGAAACAAATAATTTTTCTATAAATACTTTTTTTTTTTTCACTTCTTTATAAGAAATTACAGAGTAAAGTCAGTTCAGTAAAATTTAATATTATAATTTGAGTACTTTATTATAAGAATTAAGCCTAAAAGATTTCAATATTAAAATGAAATGTTCAAATTGTGATACTGAATATTCTGATCCTAATCAATCTATCTGTGAGTATTGTGGTAGCGAATTAGTTAAAGATAGGGAACCACAAACATTAAGACCAGCCTCAAAGATAGACCAATTTCTAAACGATACTGGACTCAAAGATTTGTATCAAAAGATTAAAAAAAGTTTAAAAGAATAAAAATCCATAAACGATAGCTTTTTTACCTTATTAATTGAACTCTTTTCCGTGACTATTTTTTTATTAAGATAATATCTCTGAAATGCTTTTACCATTTTCAAAGATCTCATTTGCTTTCTCCATAAAATCGGGAATTTCAATCTGTTGTGGACATTTTTCTAGGCATTCTCCGCATTGAATACATAACATTGCAGCCCCATCTAATTCTTCCCCTTCAGATTTTTTTTTCTCGATTTCTTCCTGAGTTTTTGCTAGATGATTATAGAAAAACGATATTCGTTCCTTGCCGACTTTTCCCCAATATGCGAGATCATTGAGCAATCGAAGAACAAAAGGGATCGAAACTCCATTAGGACAGGGTACGCAATAACCACAACTCGTACAAGGAGCTAAAGTATAATTTCCGTATGCGTCACGTAATTCGGATATTGTAACTAACTCATCTTTAGTTAATATATTGACACCTGAATTATTTGCAGAGTTGATATTTTCTACGACTTGTTGTATCGTACTCATTCCACTTAAAACAACAGAAACTTCTGGGTGATTCCAAATAAATTGTAAAGCCCAATCTGGTGTGGTCCTCTTAACTTTTGAGAGCTCAAGAACTTTTTTAATTTCAGGATAAAAGTTAAGTTTTTGTTCTGGAACCGCTAATTTTCCACCTCTGATTGGTTCCATAATTATAATTGCTATATTTTTACTACCTGCATATTTTAAACCCGCAGTTCCTGCTTGAAATTCTATATCAAGATAGTTATATTGTATCTGACAGCAATCCCAATTATATATATCTATTATTTCCTTAAATAATTTAAAGCTGTCGTGAAAGGAGAATCCAATATACTTAAATAATCCCTTCGCCTTCGCTTGCTCCATCTTCTCGAATAAGTTTAAGTTTTTTATTTTTTCAATTCTTCCTTTATTTAACCCGTGGAACAAGTAAATATCCGGGTTTGTTTGTAACCGTTGAATCTGTTGGTTAAGAAAAGCATCAAAATCTTCGGTTTTTTTGACCAACCATATAGGTAATTTCGTAGTAAGATGAACTTTCTCACGATATCCATCTTGTAATGCTTTTCCGACTAGTACTTCGCTTTCTCCATCGTGGTAAGGGTATGCTGTATCAATATAATTTACACCATTATCAATTGCATAGCGAATCATTTGAATAGCTTCGTCCTCTTTAATATTGACCTTCATTTCTCCCGTTTTTTCGTCTTTTACCTTATCTACTGGCAACCGCATTGCCCCAAAACCTAAAGCAGAAACATCCCAGCCTAATAAACCCATTTTTCGGTATTTCATGATCGTTACAATTCCTAGTTTTAAGATAGTTGATTTTAAGAATGATAATAAATATTTGCCTTTTTGCTGTAAAAAATCTAGAAACTTAAGAAAAATAAAAAAGATTAGAATTATTTTAATTTGTAGTCTAATCTCTGAAACCGTAGTATAGGTTAATCAGTAATAACAAAGCTCTTCGTAATGATATGTTAAAAATCAATGTGAAATCGATACTAAAAGTAAATAAGAATAAAGCTACACTTACAGCAATGAAGATTATAATAGAAAATAAGCTTTTTCCAAAGTTGCTAATACCACCACGTTTTTGTCCGTCAAGGTACTCAAGGATATCGTATTTTGATAGTTCTTTATAGTTAGGTATTTCTTCAATTTGTTCTTTCAATTTATCCTTGTTAAATATTTGCACTATTGTTCTAAAAAAAGTACCAATAAAGTAGAGTATCGCAATGATTAGTATATCTATAAGTGTGTTAGTTAACTATAAGGAAATGTTTTGAATAAACATATCAATCAGATAGAAGGCAATCAGGAAAATCATCAAGAATATTCTTACGCTGTATTTTGGGAGATAAAGAGGCAACACTGTCTTCCTTTTCTCCTCAGCCGCTTTTTCAGGATTTATAATCTCCGCAATAAATTTTAATCTGTCATCTTCGCCTTTCCGTGCTTCAAAATAAAACGCTACTAAAATGAAAATAGAATTGACAACTGCGGAAGGAATTTGAGAGTTATAAATGATATATGTAAAGGGGAAAGATACAACCATTAACGTGATTAATGCTCTAACTGTCCCACGAGGCATTCCAAGCGGATATCCCTCGACTCTTCCATCCTTTCCAAATCTTTTGATTAGAACAAAGATAATTAGGGCTATACCTAAAATCCATGTAATCATAATATCTTATATGATTATTTAGAAATATAATGCTTACTATATACTTAACCATATTATTATATATTGTATTTACTCTACCACCCTGTAGTATTTCTAAGGTTAATTGAATATTACTTGTTTTTCTTTCCAATAATATAGAGATTCAATAAAATTGCTTTAAATATCTTCAAGTTAACTGCTCTTTTTTGTATTTTTTTATTTACACAAAAAGTTTGAAAAACTTAAAATATCGCTAGTAGAAAGCTTGAGCTATTTATATTTAAAAATCGATACCTTTATATAGGTCAATTAATATAAGTATATTAATTATTGTCAATCGATTATTGACATGAAATAATTGCTTACAAAAATAAGTGATAAAAATATGGTATTTGAAGATTATTACGACGAATTTTTCAACGGTCGAAGGTCGTTGGAAGACCCTTACCGTAAGGTAACGATTTCAAAAGAAGAGTATAAAAAACT
>JAGXNP010000244.1 GCA_019894885.1 Promethearchaeota archaeon
ATGAAGACGGATTGTGGAATGTATACATACTTGGTATTCCTAACTGGTTTGTATTGTCAAATAGTAACTTTTTGAAGATTGATGAAAACTTAATATCAACTGTAATTCAGCGGGCTAAATTAACTTTTGATAAAGAGTTAAGGGAATATACTTTGAATTTGGATTTGAGTGTAATATTTTCTAAAGAATAAATCAAGTTTATTAGAAACTTATGGAAAAAAATTAAAAAATTAGATTTCAAAACTAAAATATTCTACAAATCATTCTATAAGATATTACTAAGATATATACAATTCATCGTGAAAGGATTCTTTCACGAATAATATTAGGAGAGAAAGTAAAATGACTGAAAAATTATACTGGGATGCTCCCTATGATACGTCTTTCACAGCTGAAGTTATCGAATTAACACCAGAGGGTATAATACTAGATAAAACTCTATTTTATCCAGAAGGTGGAAATCAGATAAGCGATAAAGGTGTCATTATTAAGGATAGCAATAAATTTAATGTTGAATTTGTGTCAAAAAGCAACGATCTTATAGTTCATCATTTATCTGATCCTTTTCGTGAGAAATTGAAAATTGGTGATATTATAAAGGGAGAAATTGACTGGGAATATCGCTACGGCATAATGCGAGCTCATTCTTCACAACACGTATTGTCTGCAATTTTTAAAAATCAATTAGATATTGACACTCTAAAAGCTAATATTTCTTTCGAGGAGGTATCTCTTCACATAAGTAAAAGCGTGAATGAAAATGAGTTAAAAGATATTTTACGGCAATTCCTTAAATTTTGCACAATTCAAAAATTACAGTTTCGAAGTAAAATTGTGCCTAGAAATGAAATTAGAGATTATAATAAAAAATTAAGGGGAGGATTTTCTGCTGAAAACAACCTCAGAATAATAGAAATTGAAGATTATGATATAAACTGTTGCGGAGGAACCCATCTCGAGAATTCATCAGAGATTGGACCTATTTACTTTCACGAAATTAAAAAGAGAAAGGAATTTAAGTATTTCGTGGGAAATAAAGCCATTGAAATGCTTTCTAAAGAAAATTTTGATGTTATTGATTTAGCTGGCTCATTAAATATTTCTATTACAAACCTGCATAAAACTCTTGAGACTCAATTCGTTCAACTCAGAGAAGAAAATGAAAAGCTGACATTAAAAACTCTGGAACTACTTGCTAACTCTCCTACTTTTACTTTAAAGGGAATAAATATCGGTGTTTTAAATCTTGAAGTAGATTATAAATTGGTTTCCAAAGCTTTTAAAAAATTTCCTCCAAAATATGTTTTGGTAATAAAATCCTACAAGAAAAAAATACAAATCCTTTCTAATGATGAAGTTTTCAAAGCAAACGAGATCATCAATGAGTTAATTAAAAAGTTTGGAGGTAAAGGAGGGGGAAGCCCAAGATCGGCTCAAGCTACATTAGATAATGAACCCGTTGATATTATCTCAGAATTAAGGTTCTAACATTTTCATGGCTTTATCAATAGTTTCCTCCTTTAATCCTTTAGCTTTGGCATAATGATCTCCACAAAACCATTCTGCATAAGGAGGATGCCCAACCATTCCTCTTTCTTCCATCAATTTATCCCATTTTTCGTCAGAAGGTCTTTTTTTAAAATAGATTAATCCTCCTTCATCGGGATAATCTAATCTTTTATCGCATATACAACATACAGGGGGTTTCATTTTAATTAAAACCTTATTTAATTAATTTTAAACTTTCGAATAAATCTGAGAACTTCGGATCTTTTTGATACTAGAAAAGAGATTTTCTCTTTATTTATTTTTATATCAAATTTATTTAAAAGAAGTCATTAATGATATTAAATTTATTTTTACTCTATAAAAGGTGAATTTTGTAGTATGGACATCGAAAAGTTCCTTAAGGATATTTTAGACGTCGTAAATGGGCAGAGAGCGTGGGATTGGGTGGCTAAAATTTCCCAGTATAATCGAGTTCAAGCATCTAATGGGTATCACGATAGTCTTGAGGTAATAAAAGAAGAACTAATAAATTTAGGATTTGATAATATTGAACATTTTAAATCTCCTGCTGATGGTAAAACTACTATCTGGGGCTCTAAAGCACCTTATCAATGGGAAATCAAAACGGGCGAATTATGGATTATTGAACCCGAAAGAATTAAGCTCTGTGATTTCAACGATATACCAACTTCAATAGTTACTCATTCAAAGTCGTGTGATGTAACCGCAGAAATAATAGATATTGGTATAGGAGATAAAAAGGAAGATTACGAGAGAAATGATATAGATGGTAAGATTGTATTAATCTCCAGCTCAACTTATATGAACCATTCTTATATCGAGAATTCTGGGTGTTTAGGTGTGATATTTTACCCCGATCTTAAAAGAACAAGGGATAATTTTGATCGTCACATATATAATAGTTTTTTTACAACAAAAGATAGATTAAATAATGCAAAATTTGGTTTTAGCATTTCTTATAATCAGGCGATGCATTTGAAGGATTTGATGCAAAAGGGACCTGTAAAGGTAAAAGCGAGTATTAATGCTGAATTTATCGAGGGTGATTTAGAAGTATTAACAACTTCTATTAAAGGAACAGAACACCCCGATCAGGAAATTGTTATTATCGCCCATTTGTGCCATCCATTTCCAAGTGCAAACGATAATGCGAGTGGTGCTGCAGGTTTACTTGAGCTAGCGCGAGCTTTTAGATATTCGATCGATAATAAAGTCTTAGAAAACCCTAAGCGAACATTAAGGTTCGTATGGGTACCAGAGATTAATGGTACTGTCCCTTGGATGGAATATCACGAAGATAAGATTAGAAATGTATTAGTATGTATAAACTTAGATATGATAGGAGAACATCCCTTAAAGATTGGTCAACCTTTAGAAGTAAACCTTGCTCCTCATTCTACACCTTCAATTCTTAACGATATTACATCGTTCTTTGTAAAAAGAATTGCCGATCATCCTAAGGGAATTGCCATCAATGGGACTAAAATTCCAATGTCTTATCGGCTTAAAAGTTTCGAGGGAGGAAGCGACCACATCCTTTTTATAGATTCCTATTTTGGAATTCCTTCACTCATGTTTGGACACGAGGACCTTCACTATCATTCTTCTATGGATACAGTT
Organism: Promethearchaeota archaeon; assembly: GCA_019894885.1. GTDB lineage: Archaea > Asgardarchaeota > Lokiarchaeia > Sigyniarchaeales > SOKP01 > SOKP01. The sequence continues at coordinate 3,151 of JAGXNP010000244.1, forward strand.
GAATATTGTGATTCTACAGAATTAAAGAGAGTAATCGCAATGGCTCTAAGTATCTCTTATATCCTTTCGATTTTTGATTTAGACCTTATAAAATTTTTTTGGCCTTTATCTCATCAGGGATTATTTATAAGAATTGGACATTCAATTAAACTTCTAGATGAATTATTTTTATCTATTTTGTCTCCTGAAAACCAACTTGAAACAGAGGAAGGAAAAGAATTATTCTTGTTGGGAAGAGAAATTTTAAAATCATGTTTTCAGTATGAACTTGAAACGTTAGAATGGATAAGGCTAATTGATACTTCTTCAGATGTTCTCCTACTGATAGAATCAACTAAAAGTGAAATGTATGAACTGCTTGAATATCAGAGATTAAGAT
>JAGXNP010000245.1 GCA_019894885.1 Promethearchaeota archaeon
TATCCTTAAATGTACAATTCCTCACAATAAAATATTTTCTTGAATTTCGAATCGTTAGGCAATCAATAGCAGGGGGATAGATAATAGTTACATTTTCTATTATATAGGGGTAGTCTTTCGTACCATCTCCCGTCGTACACCATGGTTGAGCTCTTGCCCATGACCAATTACCATAATATGTAGTATTAGTGGTCGCTAATGCATCAATTATTATATATTCATATGTAGCTGAAGTCCTTGGTGTATCAACCTTATGCTTAAAGTCATTGCTAAGATTAAAGTTATAATTAAGAATTAATGGAAAAACGAGTCCTAGTACTAGTAATATAAATAACTTTTTTGTTTTAGTTTTCATATTTTTATTCCTAAATTTTGTTTAGATATACATTGCTTAAATAAAGCATGATATAATAAGATAGATCTTTAGTTCCCCTATTACTTTTTTTGAAAAGACTTAAAATTAAGTGATATAATGAGTCTTTAAAAAGATGTGACAGATTTTAGGCTTTAATTTAGTTATAAATAATATTATAACAGCGTTCTCGTAAAGATTAAATTGTACTACTCAGGGATAATTATTGTTGTATCTTCCTTGATTCTGTCAAGGACGATTTGAGTTTTAACCTCTTCCACCCCGGGAAGGTTTCGCAACTGCTCGATTAGTCTCATTGAGTCCTCGTGATCTAAACACTTAGCCATTATAAAGAGAGGATATTCACCAGTAACTACGTAGCCGTATTTGATCCTATCCATGCCCTCTATCTTTGTTTTTACCTGTTCAATTGGTTGTTGTGAGTTTACTCTCAACGACACCATCACCATTTCTCGATAGCCCAATTGGCGACAATCTATTAAAGCTGTATATTTTTTAATTAACGTTTCTTCTAATTTCTGAACTCGAGCTCTGATGGCAGTCGCGCTTTTTGTTTTTTCCAACCCCAGCTTCTCTGATACTTTTTCAGCGATCTTATTAATCGTTATTTTACCATCTTCCTGTAATAATTCTAAGATATGCCTATCAATCTCGTCTATTTCCACTTGTTTCATGTTATTTGTTGCCATTTTTCTATCTCCTAAATTTTATATACAATTTTAATATAGTAAACACTTATTTATAATTCTTTTCACTACAGCTGATGGTTATTTTAGTTTTTTAATTTATATATAGATGCTGTTTATAAAAAAAAAAACTATTATTTAAATAGGGGGTTGTATTTTAAATCTACAAGGAATGCCAAATATAAATTTTATTTGGTATTATATCAGAAAAAATAAAAAAAAAAGCTAAGGAAGTATAAAAAAATGGCAGATTTAACACTTAATGCAGTAGGAAAAAAATGCCCTATGCCTGTACTCATGACAAAAAAGGAGTTAAAGAAAATGAGTTCAGGACAAACGCTCGAATTGATTGTTGACGATAAAGGAGCATTAAAAGATGTACCTGCTCTTATCAATAAGACTGGTGATATGATATCCGAGACTAAAGTAGATGGTGAACAAATAACTTTTATGATCCAAAAAGCTTAAACCTTAGACTAAATGAAAAGTGGTTAACGATGACAACGTATTCATTCTTTATTAGTACTGAACCTTATAAATTTGAAGCCACTGACTCGTTAATAGAAATGTGCAAATCTTTGATAAGGAAGGGACATATAATTAAAGGTTTTTTTTTCTTTGGAACTGGCGTTTACAACATCAAAGGAGATATTAGTTGCGGATCGTCGATTCGAGACATTCCTAAAAAGGTAGAGCAATTTACGATTGAAAACAAAATTCCTGTAGCAGGTTGTTCAACCTGGGTAAGTTTAACGGGAATAAAAGAATCGAATTTCATTGATGGAGCCACGGAAGAAGGGTTAGGGGATTTTTCTAATTGGGCTGTAGAATCAGATAAAATAATTGTATTTGGTACGGGGGGCTGAGCAAAATGATAGAATCTGTTGTAATTATAACTGATCAATCACCAATGGGCAAAAATTCCGCATTAGAAGCAATTCGCATCGGTTCGGGATTTGTTGCGCTTGGAGAATATGTCAATTGTCAGATTGTATTTATGGGGGATGCTGTGTATTTACTCAACAAAAACGCGAAACCAGAGGCAATTGGAATGGACCCATTGGATGAAACTATGGAGATTGCTGACTTATCTGACTTAGAACTTTATGTAGTAGATCAAGCTTTAGAAGACGCCGGGATGAGTGCTGAAGACTTAATTGAATACGAAAATTTGAAAATTATTACAATCGATGAAGTAGTAGATTTAATTGAAAACGCTGATACGAGTTTTAGATTTTAATGGAGGAGACTAAGAAATGACAGAAAATAAAAAAGTTTTATATTTATTTGGATATAGCGAAATGACAGGGACGCATTTAGAGCGCTTATTGCCGATTTTAAAGGCGCAAATTAACAAAAGTTCGCAGATTGAAATGGTATTAATCCACGACGGAGTAATCGGGATTAACAAGAAAGGTAAAATTCCGAAGAATATGGAAGAACTACTCAATATGAATATAACTATTTATGCGATGATTCCTGATTTACAAGCTCGCGGTATAGCTCAGGAACAAATTCACGATAAGGTTAAGCCTATCGAATACGATGATTTAATCGATATTTTAGATTTAACGCCAAAGATAATATCTTGGATGTAATAGGTCCAAGAAATCAAAATAGATTTTATGAAAATTTATGGTAATAAAATATTACAAAATTTTGGAATATAAATAAATTAAAAATTTAAAAAAACAAAAAAACAGAAGTGAAAAAATATGGCTGAAACAATAAACTATATAGTAAAGGACAAATCATTCGAAAAATTCGCAATGATGATGCTCCTTGGTACCACAGCAGACGCTATGGATATAAAATCCAACTTTTTCTTCACCTTTTGGGGTTTAAATCTTTTGAAAAAAGGATATAAGCCTAAAGTAGCTGGAATGCCTTTTCCAATGAAAGGTATGGCAGCAGGTATGTTCAAAAAAAGGATGGCTAAATTTGGAATTGAAGATCCATGGGGTATGATTAAAGAAGCTATCGAGAATGGTAATATGAAATTATATCCATGCCAAATGACAATGGATTTAATGAAGATTAAGGCAGAAGATATAATTGATATTGCTGAAGCGCCTGTTGGTGCTGCTGCATTTTTGGAAATGAGTGCAGATGGAAAAATAGTCTCATTATAAAATATAATATAAATTTATTTTTTTTTTTATTCAAGTTAATTAAAAGGTGGAATAAGTGTCAGAAACAAAAGAAGAACACCGAGAATTTAAGACTGATGAAGATTTCGATAAAGATTTTTTTAAAAATATAGAAAGAAAGTCAAATATATGGCAATGCATTCAGTGTGGTACGTGTACCGCAAGTTGTGAAAGCGGTAGATGGACTGCGTTAAAGACCCGGTCGATTATTCGAAAAGTTGTTC
>JAGXNP010000246.1 GCA_019894885.1 Promethearchaeota archaeon
ACATCCGGAGGCCCGTATTTTGTCCATACGATCGCTTTCATTTTATTTTCCATTTTTTCCCCTATTTTAGTTTTGTATTATTATTTTTATTTGATTATTATATTAGTTTTATATTAATTTTCCATTTTTTTCGCCATTTTAGTTTTAAAAAACTTGGCGTCCATAGTCTATTTATTAAGTTTCTTTATTTCTTTTTCTCTCAAAGTTCTCCTCAATATTTTTCCCACGCCGCTTTTTGGAAGGCTTCGGACAAAATTTACTTCCCTAGGATATTTATAGGCTGCTAAGTTTTCTTTTGTAAAATCGATAATGTCTTGTTCGGTAACTTTTCCCTTGCTCTCTTTTTTAAGTAGGACAAAAGCTTTTATATTCTCACCTTTCATAGGATCGGGAACTCCAATCACGGCACATTCTTGTACTGCTGGATGTTCGTATAAAACTTCTTCAATTTCCCTCGGATAGACACTGTGTCCCTTGTATTTTATTAAATCTTTAATCCGATCCAACAAAAACAAGTAGTATTCGTTATCCAGTCGTCCATAATCGCCAGTTCGTAACCATTTATAGCCACCCGCTTCAAAGAACACAAGTTTATTTTCTTCAGGTTTATTGTGATAACCCACCATCACTTGAGGTCCAGATATGACAACTTCTCCTTCTTCTCCTACAGGCAAGAATTCCAAATTTTCATTTACTATCCCAACTAGAGTATTGGGGAAAGGATGACCTACGCTACCTCGCTTTAATTTTGACCAGACAGTAGCTGTTATAGCACCTGTGCTAGTTTCACTAAGACCATATCCTTCAGCCATTCTAAAACCAGTTCTTCGCTCCCATTCTAATGCTAACTCGTCCGGGAGCGCACCAGCACCGCAATTGGCAAATTTTAAGGAAGACATATCAACATCTTTCATGTGAGGTGAGTTTAAAATGTTAACAAACATCGTAGGTACGCCAAGTAACATGTTTGGACGCCCTTCTCGAATCACTTCAGCGATTCTTTGGAGATCAAATGACGGAAGGACATAGGCTTTCGAACCAAATAAACAACCACACAATAATTCGCAAGCTTGACCATAGATATGATACCAAGGTAAAATAGACAGAGCGATAATGTTTTCTTTAAGATAATTCTCAATCATATAATCTGTGCCTTGTTTAATAGCCCAAAGCATTGATACTATATTGCTATGCGATAAACAAGCCCCTTTTGGAAGGCCTGTCGTTCCACCAGTATATTGTATTATAGCAATATCTTCTTTAGGATTGATCTCAGCATCAAACTCAAGAGGTTCTTGGTATTTATCCAATAACTTATCGTAATGAATGATTTTGTCTGTTTCGGGAACGACAATTTCCTCATCCATTACATTTAATATAATTACTTTACTTAATGATACTTTATCAGCGACTTTCTCATATTCCCGAACGAATCGGTCGATCATTATCAAATATTTTGCACCAGAATCATTAATTTGGTATGCAAGTTCTCTTCCAGTGAATAAGGGACTGATAGCAGTCAATGTAACTCCAAGATATACCGCAGCAAAATAAGTAATAGAGAATTGAGGGCAATTGGGAAGCCATAAAGCCATTGTTACTCCTTTTCTTAAGCCTAATTCTTTTAACGCCGCTGCAAATCTTCTAGTTAATACATCTAATTCCATAGTAGTATACTCTTTCCCAAAAAAATCCAACGCAACATGATCGGGAAAATTCTTATCACTATACTTCCATACATCAATTAATGACATATTTTCAGGAACATCAAGTTCTACAGTTATTCCTTCAGGTAAATAATCTTTCCAATAACGATTTTTAATATATTCTGGAAGTTCCATTTATTCTAGCATCTCATTTTTATTTTTTGAAATTCAAAACGATTTCCGTTGTCATGAAATAACGAATTTAATATGTCTTTAGATTCTCATATAATATTTAAGTTTTTTTAGAAAAATGAAAAAATCTATGTAGTTTTCTCGGAAAACTTAAAAGAAGGGATTATTAATTGCCTTGGGTGAAAGATATCAATTCAGTTGCACCGATTGTAAAGATGCTAAGTTGTTCCTAAAAATTTTGTTATCCTTAATTGTTTTTTATCGTCAAGATACTTTATGAAGCTTCTAGTAGGATTACAGACCCTCAACGTATTTTTAGAGTTTTTCTGCTCATACTTTTTGATATCTTTAAAATCAAAACTAAAATCTACCATCTGAGTTCTAACCTTTATATGAAAGAAATATCAAAATTTTATTTTATTAAATAAATACTGTTGTATAATTTTTTTTCTTTAATTAAAAACTAATTTTTTTTAATTTTTAAGTAGAGATGGTCTGCAAAAAAATTAGATTATTATTAATGTATTTGTTTCACTTGGGATTTCTTTCTTAAGGAAGTAGAACACTCTGGACATTTAACCCAACTTAGTTTTACATAATAATTACAATTTGGATTAGGACATTCAATTTCTTTTTCTTCTTCAAGAGAGGCTATTTTGTATGCTACACTCAACTCGCTTGCTGCCTCAATATCTTTTAGTAATTCAGATACTTGAAAAGTTAAACTGCATCTAATACAAATATTAGATAAATCATTTTTTAACACCGTCTTTCCACAGTTAGGGCAAAAACCCCGCAATAACTTTAAACTTTGAAATAATTCGGTTTCCTCAGATTCTGAGATTGAAACTAGATTTAAATCTTCATACCGTTCAGAATCGTTTATAATATTATATAAAGAGTTCTTTCCGCCTTCTGCTTTTAACAGTTTTTTTGACTGTAACGCAATATCCATCAGGGATGTCTTTGGAATACCCATCTCTAGAGCATATTTTATTATCATTTTCTCAACCAACATTTCAAATGGCTCTTTTATTCCGCTTATCCCTTGAGATTCGTTAATATCCCATATTAATTCCATTTCTAATAATTTTTCAGTTATATCTTCAGCTAATTTATCTAAATCTAGGTCAGAAATCAATTTTTCTTCAGCTATGCTTAACTCGACTATCTCGTTTATCAAATTATCTTTAATTAACCGTATAGTCGTAACCCCGAGTACATCTTCTCTGTGAAAAAAGAATTTATCCTCTCCTCGACTAAACATATATAATCCTAAATCGCTGGATAAAAGGCGATCTACATAAAAATCTATTCTTAATTTCTTTACATTATAGTGTTTACAAAATTCTGTAATTTCAAACTTAAAATCTCTTGTTAGAACAGAATTGTTGTAGATATAAAAGAGCGTAAGATATAAATCACGATTTTGTTCTATAAGAAAATAATTTTCACCCATATTAATAATGTTTCGAGTGATATCTGTTATTATGGATTCTGCAACAC
>JAGXNP010000247.1 GCA_019894885.1 Promethearchaeota archaeon
GATGATCCATTTGCCGTAATATTTGATCCCGCTGAAGTTGAAAAAGCTTTAGAAATTCCTATTGAGGATATTCACTTAAAGTTTAATACACTTTTCCCAGATTTAGCAGAGCCGGAACTATGCAAGGTATTATGTTTCCCCTTCGCTCAGCACTATATTGCCGACAGTCCCGGCCGTCGCACCTATATCAAAGATATCAATGACATGATCGAGAATTATAACAAAATTGCGGATATGAAAGAAATAAAAACTTTTTCAACAAGAAATATAAAGATAATGTTTTTAATGGGAATATCTTTATTTATGGTAATCATTATTTCCCTACTTATTTTATTGATAATTAATCTATGAAGATGGATTTGAAAAAAAAAACCAAGGTTTATGTAAATGGCACGTGAAGAATACAGGAATTTTTCAAAAAAGACAGAATCTCTTGTAAAGCCTAAAGATGTGACTGCCATTAGTTTTTTGAGCAGTTTCAGTAAATCTCTTCCTAAAAAAATACAACATAAATTTACGCAGAGCGGCAAGAAAAGAATTCCTTATATGGGATTCGTAGTAGATCCCTATAGTGTATTTCTATCTTTTAAGATAAAAAATACTTCAGCAGCGCAAGAGATGCTCCCCGATGGATATGAACTAGCAGAAGCCTCACTCTTCAAGAACGATGCAAAGTTTCCCATGGCAATTGCAAGCGTATTTACCGCTCGAACATCAGGATTTATAGGCATGCGACTCGAGTTTTATATTATTGCTCGCAACAAAGAAACCGGGCTGTTATCTTGGATCATTTGTGATTATGAAACGAATACTAACAGCTATGACCCAAAGAATGGATTTTGTGGTTACACTTGTGATCCAGCCGTGTTTACAACCACATACTTTGGGGAGTTACTGGTTGATATTAAGAATCACACCAACAATAAAGAATTCATTGTATCGGTTGACTTAGAAAAAGGTGATTTAAGGGAATTGGAAGAATCTCTCTGGATTGAAGGAAATCTTATTGTCGATTATGGAGGCGAGCTAAAAAGTGATTTTTCAGAGCCTTTCAGCCTGCTTTTTGACCCAGATATGGTGAAAGAAGCGGTAAACATACCTCTAGAACACATTTCACTCAAGGCAAACTCCTATCTGGGTAATATTATTGATCCTGTTAAGCCAGTAAACGCACTTATCTTTCCTTATAGTCAGCACTTCATTATTAAGCAAGATCTGGAAAAGTATGCGGTTAAAAACCAAAAGGACTTAGATCTTCAAATTAAGTCTTTCCTTAGCAGAACTGGATTTAAAACCATGTCAGGTGATGATATAAAAAAACCCATTTATGGAATGGTCTTAATTTCTTACCTAGTACTTATCAGTATAATTGTATATTTACTAATAAGACTTTATTTATTTGGGTAAAAACCTCATTTTTTATTTTTCATTAAATTCTTGACACTATTCTATATGAAAAAAAAGTCGTATGTGCATTAGAAAGTGCTTTATGAACCAAGAATAGGTTTATTAAGGAAAATTAATAACATCAATCTACTTAAATAAATTAAGGTAATAGCTCGTATTATTATTAAATAGTAGTGATATAAAATCAGAAAGCAAAATCTAACGGTGAAAAATCCTGTCAGAAAATAAAGAGTGAGAATTGGAACGCTTTTTGGCAACGCTTTAAATAAATTTAAATCACCTAATAAACTTAAACTCCTACCTGCTTAAAATTCATAAATACAATTAGGAAAATTTATGATTTATAAAATGTTATAAGACACATGGTAGAACTAGATCAAATCTACAAGGTGCATGAAAACCTATTTATAGGTGCATATTGGCCAAGGTTGAACTTTGAGAAATTTAAAGATATTGGTATTACTGCTATTGTGAATTTAATGGAAGAAAATTTCTATGATCCTACAGCTCAAGGATTTAATTACCTCTTTAAAGGATTCCCCGACGACTGGTATCCTCCGCATAGCTACATTATTGAAATTTTAGAATTTATAGATAATAACATTGAACATGGAAAGGTTTTAGTTCATTGCGCAATGGGTATTTCCAGAAGTGGAGGAATTATTGTAGCTTGGTTATTAAAAAATAATCCAAATTGGAGTTGGAGTGATGCAATGAATTACGTAAATAAATCAAGATTAATATTTCCTGCCATAGAAATAAAAGAGTCGGTACTCGATTATTTTGAATCAATACAAGGATATAGAAGGGGAAAGTGAGATCTTTCAAACTCAATTTTAATTCTTTCAATTTTAAAATTTTTCTACCTATCTAATTGTTTTTCTTTTCATTAAATTTTTATTAGCATTCTAAGATGATCAAAGTAATATTTACCCAATAATTGGTATAATTATAGTTTTACTAGTATCATATTATGCAACAACTGGATAGTGTAAAAAAGGAAAGAAAGGCACTTTATTTCGAAATAATTTCAGGAATCGTTATATCATTAATCTCGGTATTTTGCATTATTTTCTTCTCTATAACGGGGGATATTAAAAATTTTTCAATTTTCTATGTGCTAGGACTAGGATTTTGGATAGGTTGGATAGGATTATCAATATTTCTTATAGGAATCGGCATTAAATCCTACTACGACGAAAAACATTTCGAATTAACCGGTGAACAAAAAAAAGCAAGAAAACTAAGAGCCCCAATGGTAAGCTAAATCGTAAGATTAAAGTACTGATTCTAAATGATTTTTGATAATTCACTTTTTTAGTTTTTATATAAAGCGTGTTAGAATTACCATAAATTTAAAAACTTTACTTTTGCAGGGCGTTCAAAGCAATCTTAGTTGAAATCTGTGCCTCTTCAACCCCCACCATCCCAATTGCTACGGCACAAATATTATGTTGGGAAACGTATTCAAATGCCTTTTTTGGTTCTAATCGTCCCGTATCTAGGGTTTTCATAGCCATAAAGTAATAATCCTTATTCGTATCAACCAATTCTTCTAAAGCTAATTTGTCTCCCATCATAAACCCATTAGCATTGAAGGGGATCAAAAATGCTTTCACATCTGGAGCATTCTCAAAAATGTATTGTATTGTAGAAAGTGGATTATGAGTAGCTACTCCGGGGATGACTCCTCGAGAAGAAATATCATCTAATAACTTGAGGAGAGTTTCATTTTTTAGATCTGAATATGCACCATGCACAAAAATTACTTTTGCTTCAACATCAATTAAATCATCTACATTAGGATTAGGTCCGGGCAAAGTAGAACCAGTCACTACATAATCATTGTGAGTTTCTTTCATTATTTTGGTGGCCTTACAGAC
>JAGXNP010000248.1 GCA_019894885.1 Promethearchaeota archaeon
GATTAGAAGCTGCGCGTGTTGCGGCTATAAGAGGTCATGAGGTGCATTTATATGAAAAAGATGATAAAATAGGTGGGCTATTAAATATAATCTGGATACCGCCAGGAAGGAATGAATTTAAGAGGATAATTGAAAATTATACTTACTGGATTCAGAAATATAATATTAATGTACACCTGCAACAAGAAATAACAAGTGAAAAAGTTAAAGAAATAAATCCTGATATTGTATTAGTGGCAACTGGTTCCACTCCAATTAAACCCCCTATTACGGGAATTGAAAGAGATAATGTATTTTGGGCAAATGATGTATTTAACGGTGATGCTCCAGTAGGGAAAAACAATGTAATTATTGGTGGGGGTGCTACAGGAATAGAATTAGCAATTTACATAGCAAAATACGGATCATTGGATATTGATTCGTTTAATTTTCTCACACAATACAAAGCACTAGAGCCAGAAGTAGCATTGAAAATGATGCATGATGGAAGGAATAAAGTAACTGTTTTAGAACAATTACCAAAATTAGGGTCTGCATTAGGTAAGACTACTAAATGGGTTCTGTTGGATAAATGTGATTACCTTGGAGTGAAAAAACTTACCAGTGTAAAAGTAACTGAAATTGGTAGGGATTATGTATCTTACATTGATGCTAATGATACCGAACAACAAATTAACGATGTTGATTATGTATATCATGCCACAGGTGTTAAATCGAATGATTCTCTTTTTAAAGAGATAAAAACTATGAAAATTCCTGTAGAAAAACTCGGGGATGCTAAAAAACCACAAACTGTTATGGAAGCTATTAGTCGGGGTTATAACCTCGGTAATCGAATATAAGTTTTTTTAATCAACTATTAATTTTCATTTTATATTTTTATTATAGGAAATAATATTTCAAGTAAAGATGCAAGATCTCGATTCTGATAAAACCAGGGAAACAAATGATAAAATAAAACATTATATCTCAAGTAATCTAGCAGGATTGAATGAACAATCAAGAAATTACATTAAAGATATTGTGGTTTTAATTAATAAGGAAATAGGAATTAATAAAATTGTATCCCTTCTTTTGTTTGGTAGTCAACAAGTAGATAAGGAAAACACGGTTGTATCTGATTGTGATCTCCTCTTTATTTTTAAAAATCGGGTTTCAAATAGGCATTTAAAGGAGATTGAGAGATACTTTATTGCATTAGAAATAAAACACAAATTTAAAGAACCAACTTCAAAACTATTTCGTAAGATTCTTGGAGTAATTCAGCACTCAACGGGAATGTTCGTAAGTCATTTTTTAACAAAACAAAAATTCTGGGAAGAAGCGATATTTTACAAAATCTTTCGAGTTAATCGTTTTTTCTCAGCTTTATTTGCACCGCGAAGTATCGTTTTAGGGAATGTCATTCAAAATAGCACGATTTTGTTTGGAGAAGATCTTAGAAATTCTATTAGACATAAAATTAAAATTACCGTCCGCGAGATTTTTAGAAGTACGGTTATGAACCTTTTTATTTCGTTTTTTGCGTTATTGATAGGGCCTAGAAATGAACTGAACTCTATAAAATATCAGTTAGAAGCTATTAAATGGTCATTAAAAGCTTCAAACTACTATTGTTATGAAGATTCAGAGTTACTGGACAAAATTGTTGAGAGATTTATTTCATTTGAAACTCCTAAGCAAAGAGCAAAAGCTGAACGCTTTTATTCAAAATTTCTCGAATTAAGAAAAAATCCTATCAACGATTTGAAATTTATGATCATTTCTCCACTCAGAATTTTAAGGATTCATGTAAAAGCGATAACCTTCAGGAAGCTTACTAAAAAAAAAGTAAGTCAAGAAAGCTTCCATCCTAATGATCAAATGATAGATAGACATCATTTTCCATTAACTTTTTAAAAAACTAAAAACAAGAAAAAGATTCTAATAGAATCTATATGAAAAAGTAATCTTAAGAATTAAATTTATTAAAAAATTAGAATTCAATATATAGTATATTTTTATATTATCAGATGTATACTAGTTAATAGAACTAAATATAAATAAAGAACCACGAAGAGCCTTACAGTAAAATGGAAAGAGCTAACATTGATATAAAGGAATTATTTCTCGATATTTTAGCCATAGTTAAGTTTGAACTTCGCTTTTATAAAGATAAAGAAAGCCCTATGTTTACTCGCATAGTCAAAACAAGAGTTTTCCAACAGAAACTTCAAAGATTGAAAGATTTTATTAATGCTTATTTTGAAATCATGTATTCTAACGGTAGTCCGATAAGCCAGGCTGCTCTTCAAACGCAGTTGGATAATGTTGCTCGTGTTACTAATTATTATAACGACCTTAGTGGATTCTATAAGGATCAAACAAAAACCCTTATTACGAAAGATAAACTTCATAACCTGATTGAATACAGTCATATCGAAATACTCTTCTTAGTATTTACTAATATCTTAGATTATGAACATTATAAATCGAGTTTAATTTTTCCTCAAGACAAACAAAAGGAAAAACTCTTAAAAGAATTTTTAAACAGAATTGCTAGTAGTGACATAAAAGAAGTCGAGGACTTGGTTGATCTTGAACAAGCTATTGATACTTTTATAGAACGTGTTGAAGTTTGATAATAGGTTGAGATTTCTATAACCCAATATAATAATTTTATTAGGCATTTGAAGAAAATAACAATAAACTCTTTTTTTGTAATTAATCCCCTCAATATAATTTTTGAACAAAACTAATTTTCGATAAAATTCACTTTTCTCTTGCGACAAAAAGTCAAAAATATTTTTATATCCGAATTAGCATGTATCAGTTGGTTTGATAATAAAGAGTTACATAATTTCGAGAGCATAAATTAAAGTAACTCATGAACTCTAATAAGAGTAAGGGAATAAATTTAAAATGGATTGTGTATCTAATATCATAGATTTTTATAATAGGAAATCTAAAGGCATGGAGGATGACCTATCTAACTTTAATAAAGTATGGCTCAGCAATCTCCTTATTAAAATCATGGAGAACTTCAACAGAGACAAAATCAACGATTTAGAACTCCAAAACTGTCTCATATTGCTTGTGAATTTATTCTCAAATAATGACTGTCCTGATTTTTATAATAAGAAAGGAATCGACACACAGGAGTTAATAAATAGCGATAAGTTACTTTTCAAAGAAACATTAAAATCAGAATTTCTCAATAATTAGAGATAGTGATAAATTGTTTAAATTAAAATACCTTCAACTCTAGCTCTTTTAATTTATCGTACTCATTAAATATAGCATC
>JAGXNP010000249.1 GCA_019894885.1 Promethearchaeota archaeon
TCCACATCCAGACCGATGTCTCACCAGGGAAGATTGGATAAAAAATCCATAGTTCTACCAAAACAACTGCCCAAACAGTTCCAACTATTTTTTCATCTTTTGTACTCTCGATCATGAAATGTATAGTGCCAATGACACCACCAATTATGGTCCAAATTAAAGCCAACCACATCCAAAATAAAATATCCCCCGGAAAGTAAGGGTAAGAAATCCATAAAAATACTAAAATAACAACCCATATAATTCCAAATATTTTTTTTCTTTGTTCTAGATCTCTCATTTTATGTATCACCAATTCAACGCTTTTATTACTATTGTATAATTAAATTTCTATTTATTTAAATTAGATATCTTGAAGTTGTTCTATTATCATATCGATTCAACTTTTTCTAAAATTTTAGAAATCTTTGTATTCACTTTTTACAGGACTCTCTTAGGGATAAGATAAATATAATTCGTTAACGCGTCCTTTCTTTTCTAACCTTATTAAGTGTTTTTCTAGTAGTTTATCAATATGATATTTGATAGAATTACGAGAGAAATTCAGAATGCGGGAAATCTCTGCAGAATTAATTCCGGGATGTTTTTTAATAGTATTCAATATTTCCAAAGTAGTTTTTGATTTAGTAAATTGATTTTTAAAAACTTCAATTGCTTCTGTCGATGATGTGATAGGAAAATAAATAGCATATTGCCCATATTCTTCTTTTTTAATAATGCTATGCTTTAATAATGTGTCTAAATGCCATTGCAATTGACCTTTATTCAAATTACATCTTCGGAGCAATTCGTTGTGATGAATACCGGGATTATTGAGGATTTCCCTTAAGATATTTAACCGATTTTCGTTTTGAAATATATCAGCCAGACTCAGATAGGATCTCCCTTCTTTAAAATAGCTCCTTCTAATAAAATAATTTCTATATTCTTTTACTGTGAGAGCAGTAATTGTTGAAACGAAGATTAGAGTTGGTACTAAAAGAAAAATTAAAAGTGATCTGAGAGCGATTATATCAAGATCGAAAGATAGTTCTTGATACAATTTAATTAACAGATACGATATAATCGATAATAAAACAAGAGAAAAAACAAAAAGGATAATTTTTGTTATAAAATTTCGTTTGAACTTTTCTGATTCAATAGTGATGCTCGATATTTTTGAAGACATTTTACTGTATGTTTTTTCGATTTTATTACCTTAAATTTTAAGAATGGAATTAGAAAAGCGACTTTATTTCTATAATCTAGGAATTCATCTCCATATTTAGCTTTTAATGCAATTTCTTCGATCTTCCCCAATAGAATGTAAGCTAATACCTCAGCAATCCAAATAATAATTAAAACGCTAAATCCATTTTCATAAGAAACTGGGAATTCAAAAATTGGCGATGTCTGAAATGCCACTATTGTCATCCCTAATGTCATGATAATAAAAGCAAGATATTGAGGGTGTCTTACAATCCTATAAGGTCCCCTTTTAATTAATTGCCTCCTGTGTGATAATTGATAGATTAAACAGTAGATGTATAATATTAACCCAAATATTATGATATTGAATCCATAAGTTCCGACTAAGAATCTTAAGTCATATAATAGAATGCTAGGGTACTGAAAAATAAATGCTAAATACGATAGTAATGGAACACTCATTATACCGAACCATATTGCCGTACAAGGGACATATTGAAAAAAAGGAATAAGAAAAGAAGTAATACTTGTGGAAATCGAAGTAATTTTAGTTATGATCTTATTTCTCTTAAGACTCATTCACATTCACCATTCAACTTTTAGTTATTTCTACAGAATAAGAAAATTTTCTGTTTATAAAGGTTTAAGGTGCACTTTTCTAACAATTCTCGCTCTCAAAGAGTACGTTAAATAGATTAATAAAGGATTATTCAAAAATCAATATTAACGCAATTATCAAAGGGAAAGAGTTAATTCCTTTTCTAAAAATGTGAGAAATAAGAATGGTACAAACCTTTAATATTCCGTGGGCAGCTTGGTACGGGGATGTTGACTTAAAACTTGAATTTCCAGATACTTGGGACATTAATATCTACCAAATGCAAGATACTCCTGAACTATCTCAAGAAGATATTAAGAAAGCTTTCAGTAATCCTATAGGGACATCTACAATTCAAGAAATAGCGAAGGGGAAAAGTAACGCGGTAATTGCGGTTGAAGACATATCAAGACCGATTCAAGCAGAAAGTATCTTAGAAATAGTGTTAAACCAATTAAACATGGCTGGAATAACAAATGATAACATAACTTTAATATATGCTCTGGGTGCTCACCGACCCATGAATAGACAAGATTCGATCAAAAAAGTAGGACTAAAAATTGTTGACAAAATAAAAATAGAAAACCACCACCCCTATGAAAATCTTGTTTACATCGGAGATTCATACAAAGATACTCCGATTTTCATAAACAAAACCTATTATGATGCTGAGGTAAAAATTGCGATTGGTTGCGTAATACCACATCCTTTGGCAGGATATGGGGGGGGAGCTAAAGTGGTTCTTCCAGGTTTATGTGGAATTCAAACTCTTGAGGCAAATCATCAAGCAGGAGTAAGGGGGGTAGGAATAGGGTTGGGAATTGTAACAGATTTAAGGAAAGATATTGAGGATACATGTAAAAAAGCAGGATTAGATTTTTCCATAAATATTATACCTACAATGACAAGAAAGGTAGGAGGG
Source organism: Promethearchaeota archaeon (assembly GCA_019894885.1). Taxonomy (GTDB): domain Archaea; phylum Asgardarchaeota; class Lokiarchaeia; order Sigyniarchaeales; family SOKP01; genus SOKP01. Next base: position 2,709 of record JAGXNP010000249.1, read on the forward strand.
ATTTTTGCAGGGGACTTTATTAAGGCGCATCGAAAGGCTATGGAATTAGCAAAAGAAGTTTACTCAACGAATTTACCACCCGATTTAGATCTTGATATAGGATTCTTTAACCTATACCCCGAAGATACGGAATTATCTCAAGCTTTAAAGGGACTAAATTTTTTTTTAAAATCAAAAAGTTTCATTAAACGGGAAGGGGCAATTGTACTTTTAACTGCGGCGAGTGAAGGAAGAGGATTTCATTCTTTGTTAGGAGAAACTGGTGGAAAACTCTATAAAAATTGGGGAGATACAGTCATATTTAAGGGGATATTGAAAAAGAAGAAGTTTTGCATATTTTCTCAAAACATTAATAGAAGAGATGTATTGCATTATTATCCTGACACAACAATTTTTCATACTAATTTTCAAGAATTAGTGAAAGATTTAGAAAAAATGTATGGAAACACCCCCAAAATTGGAATTTTTCCCAGTAGCAATCAATTACCAAAAGAGTTCTAATAGAAGAAAAATAAATTATTGATTTTTTTTTTGCATCCAGCATTTTCTCTTAAAACTTAAGA
>JAGXNP010000024.1 GCA_019894885.1 Promethearchaeota archaeon
TTCGAGGTGTTGAATTTTTCAGATTTAGAAGACTCGAGTCTTGTAAGCAAGTTTAAAAGGGAGCAAATAATATTTAATACATAATCAATACACACGATTACACAAACATTTATATATGATCGAAAAAATATAGTAATTAGAAACAAAAAAATAAAAATAAAAAAAAACAAAAAAAACAAATTGGAGGAAAATAATGATGACTTACAACAAAAAAATTGAATTGAATGATATAAAATGTAAAGTGTATTCCCAGGTTTTAACAAGATCTTTTGTTAACCATTAAATTTTAAATATTTTTTTAACTTTTATTAGTGTGTAAAAAATTACATAAAAAATTACGATAATAAAATACGATAATAAAAATAAATAAAAAACGACAAAAAATATTTTCCATCTATAAAAAACTGAATAAAAAAAACATGAATATGAAGGAAAAAAAGATGGATGTAATAAAAAACGCGGATTTAAATCCAAGGTATTTTGAAGAGGTTAAAGATTTAAAAAGAAAATGCCAATCATGGCAAGATCTTAACACAAGATATTTATTTACTTAGATTTTAAGCAAATTTAATAAAAAATTGTATAAATAGCAGGGTAATAAAAAACAAAATAAAAGATAGAGGAGAAAAAAGTAAAATGAAAATATCAGGATCAGGAAGACTTTCGGGAATGACTTTAAAAGATACTCTTGTTGTATCTGGTTCCGTTAAAATCAACGGAAACTTTGAATGCGAAGGGTTTAGATCATCGGGTTCAATGAGAGGAGAAGGTGATTTAACAGTCCAACGCGATGTTAAAAGTTCTGGTTCATTCAGATTGAGCGGAAATCTTGAAGCAAAAGGAAACGCGAAATTTTCAGGTTCGACTACAATTGGCCAAGGCATCAAAATTGGTGGAGAATTTAGAAATTCTGGGTCGTTAAGGACTGGAGACAAAATCGAAGCAGATCAAGGAATGAGGCTTTCAGGCTCAACGAGAGTTGAGGGAGGATTATTTTCACAAGAAACCATTGAAATTGAGGGTTCTACAACGATTAATGGTGATATTAATGCTAATGAAGTGTTGATCGGTGCCCAAACCGCCATTATGGATAAAAGAATCATTAAACATCCATACTTTGTCTCTGGAAGTATTTATGGGGTGGATACAGTTAATATTAACTACACTATTGTTGATGGAGATGTAAAAGGACGTCATGTGATTATAGGAAAACGAACTGAGGTTGCTGGAAATGTTTATTATATTGACAGCATTGAGGTAGACGACAAAGCGGTTTTAGCTAATGAGCCAATTCAAATTTCTGAAATAAAAGAAGATAGAATAGAAAAGTAAAATGGGTTTTTTGCAATAAATTTAATGTTATAAAATAAAAAATAAACCAACAAGCAGAGTGGAAGATAAAAATGGATAAAGAACCAGAAAAAAGAGGAAAAGGAAAAGATGAAATTGATAAACGGGAAATAAAAAGAGTAAGATTCGAGTTAGATGGACTTAAGGAAGATTTTCTAGAAGATTTAGAGGATTTACAAGAAGATTTCGAGGATCAGATAGATGATCTGAAGGAAAAAAGAGAGGATATTAAAGAGGAATTAAAAGAAGAACTTCAAGAGCTACTAGATGAGAAAGTTTATTTATTGCGTGATATTGACGATGTAAAGGAAGTATTGGAAAATCTAGGAGAAGATACTGTAGAGAGAATTGAGGGTGCAAAAGAGGAGTATTTAAAGTTAAAAAGTAAGAAGGAGAAATTTTTAGAGAAATACTTGGAAAAATTAAAAGAAAAACTAGAAAAAGCAAAGAAAAAGGCAGCAAAACGAATAAATATATCAGTTGACGAAGATACCAGCGAAGAATGGAGGGATTGGTCTGAAGAGTTAGGATCATCCGTATCAGAGCTAATTAGAAAATCCATGAGGTTTGTTAAAAATAACATAGGGGATCTATCAAAACTAGAGGAATTGGGAGAGAGGATTGAAGAGGGCCTTTTAGAAGAATTAGATGATTTAGAGGATTTGGGAGATAAAATTGAGCATGCAGTTGAAGGAAAAAGCAAAAAACCTAAAATCAAACTCAATGTTTCGAGTTCAAGTACAAGCTCAAGTGATACAGATCGAATAAAAAAGAGAGTCCGGGGTTTAATCAAGCTTCAAAAAAGTTTACCGCTTGATAAGCTCGCTCAAGCTCTTAGCAGAGCTAAAGAAGACGCCGAAAATCTCATTTACGAGTTAGTCGACGAAGGGATTGAGGGTACGATTGAAGAAGGCGTGTTTAAATTTACGAATGCTCCTGACGATGTAATTTCAAAGTTAAACGAATTAATTGATAAGTTATAAACAGTGATTAAGATGGAAATAATGCCAAATAAAGAATCTTTCAAAAATTATTTATACTTTTGGTCGGGACAATTATTTTCTCTATTTGGTTCAATGGTTGTCTTCTTTGTTATAATATGGTGGATTACAGTGGAAACTCAGAGTCCCATTTTTCTAGCTATCGGTTCATTTTTGTTTATTATATGTCAAGTGATCTTTATGCCAATTGCGGGAGTTCTTGCTGATAGATTGAACAGAAAAGTAATGATTGTAGTTGCTGACTCTTTTCAAGCCGTTGCAACTCTAATTTTACTTGTTTTGTTTCAGATGAATCTTGCCAATATATGGATTGTCTTAATATTCATAAGTCTTCGCAGTATTTTTCAAGCATTTCATTTACCAGCAGTGAATTCTATTATACCAGCTATGGTCCCAAAAGAACATTTATCCAGAATAAACGGGATTAATTTTTTGTTTACTGGAGTTGTTCAAATCATTGCACCATTAATCGGGGCAACTTTAATGATTATATTACCAATAAACACGATTCTTTGGGTGGATGTTATAACATTTCTTATAGCCTTAATCCCGCTAGTGCTCATCCAGATTCCATCAGTCGAGAATCATGGAGAAACTGCTGAAAAGACATCATTCTATACGGAATTCAAACTTGGTCTTCAAACTGTTAAGGTTATACCTGGACTAGTTACAGTAATTTTTCTATCGATGTTACTCAATTTTTTAATAAGACCTTTTGATACTTTGATGCCCTATTATATTAACGTTTTTCACAGTGGTTCTGCTACGCATTTAGCAATAGTCTTAGTATTTTTTCAAGTTGGTATGATCTGCGGTGCTACGGTAACTTCATTAAAAAAAACATGGAAAAATAAGATGAAAGTTATATTTGGTTGTATTTCAATTCTCATGACGGGGTATGGGATTATGGCTTTAGCTCCTCCAGGAGGATACTTAGTTATAGGTATAGGTGGTGTTGTGATGGGCGTAACATTACCAATTATTAATGCTTTATATCAGACTTTTATACAAACTGTTGTTCCAGCCGATAAGATGGGGAGGATCACTTCCATCGATAATTCGCTATCTATGTCAATCTCTCCAATCGGGACTTTAATCTCTGGGCCTTTAGCGGAAATGTTTGGAGTTGGTAATCTGTTTCTATATTGTGCCATTCTTGGAATAATAGTGACTATTTTAGTTTGGAGTTTTACAGGTATTAAAAATGTAGATTATGATAGCAATAGTGAAATGGGAATTATCACTGGTAAAATAAATAATATTAAAAATTAATTTCTTTATTTTATTTAAAAAAGTAAAAATTAGTGATGTAATTTAGACACTAATCTTTTTTCTCCAAAAGTTTATCTTTTTGCTTATATCTTCTATTTCCATCGAAGATAAGTAATTTGGAGTTGTCCGGAGGGTTGCAATAGTGATACTTATTGGATTCAAAATCGATGCGTAGCCAATATCTTCAGTAATTCGTTTTTGAATATACTCCAAATCATTAGATATTTCAAGGCTTAGCTTTTTATCTAAATTATTGCTGAAATCATCAAAAAGTACTGAAATTGAATTTTTTAAAGTAGTGGTAGAATCAAGATCTGAAACTGATTTTGGTATCTCAACACTTTCTTCTAATGGAGGGATGGAAGAAACATCATTTTGTAAAGGGATTAATGGTAGGGTTTCATAACTTGGTTTTTCTTCAATAATTTTTATATTATCGTTTTTTATTGATGAAAGGGGTAGTTTATTTTGACTCTCAAGTTCATTAAGAATTGAAGGAGTCTGCGATCTCTCATAAGTTGGCTGGGGGATTGGTTGTTTAATCCCATTTGATATTGACGATGATTCTATTGAATACATAATTTCGCTATCGCTTATTTTTTTGCTCTGAATCCACACATCTTCTAAAATCGGTGCAAAAAGTTTAACATGTTCAGTTAAGATAGAACCCATTCCAGCAATCTCCATACCTCCAAATTCATTTTTGGATATAGCACAGATTACCACCTCCTCAAAATCTCGGTTTATGGAGTATATATTTTCTCTTGAGTATAATCTAATATTAATATTAGGATATTTAACGATCTCAGCTAATTTTAATTGATCATTTAGATTATTCACATCAAAATTTGTTGAGATTCTTACATTTACGAATTTTTTCACTTTTGAAAGAGCTACTAAATCTATATCATCCAGTTTTGGTGTTATAATATGGATTTTCGCTTTAATACGCGTAAGCGATTCGTTTATCTGAGCCTTCATCCCCTCAACACTTCTTACAAACCAGACATCTTTAAAACTTAACATTGATGCTACTTTCGATCGCTCCCAAAACTCTGTCATGGTTTTTTCTGATAAATCTAATTGGCTTAATATGTTTGTCATTATATCTTCGTCAAGAGTTTTATAAATTTCTCGTTGGAATAGGCTCTTTAGTTCTTCAATTCCCTTATCGACATCCTCGTAAACACTTGATATTCGACTGTCCAAATCCACCATAGTCTCCTCTAATCCAGAAATAATCTCCGATAGAAAATGACCTAAATCAATACTCATCTCACCCGCAACATCTGAAATAGAAGCTAATTGTTCTGTAACTTGATCCAATGTCCCTTGAATTGAATTAACAAATTTTGCTCTAAAATAATCTGTGAGGTCGCTGAATTGTTCTGAGATTATTTTTGTAACTATTTTCTCAGCCATATTTTTTAAAGCACCAATTCTAAATTGTTTTTCAAAAGCAATAGAGATTTCAGATTTAATCTTTTCTAATCGAATTTCAACAATGTCAAATTCTTTAATGATTTCGTTAGGTACGATTTCTCTTAAATTTAGGATAAATCCTCTTATTTCTTGGAATTTTTTGACTTTCTCGAGCTCTCCCTCTACCTTACTGAATTGTGCTCTTATTTGAGCTGGTAAATTAGTTTTCATAGTATTGATGTAGTCCCTATAATCATTGAATTTGTTTAATTTAGCTGAATGTGACTCAATTTCCTTAAATTTTAATTGTAGTGCTTTAGGCGTTGATTCTTGAATTTGTTGTACAATCGTTTTAAATTTTTTTATTTGATTTAATAATGCAGTATAGGGGGGTAAAGCAACATAAAATGGTGTTGTTCCCGGCACTTCGCGAACTAATCCTTTTTCGAGAAGGTTTTTGGCAATATTGATTGCTCTTTCCTCTGAAATGTTGATTAACAACGCTATTTCTCCAGCCATAACCGGACCTCTTCCCGTCAAATGAAAATACGTTTCAATTTCGTCTTGAGCTAAACCAATTAATTCCAAAACTTGTTTAGTTGATTTGAATTCGTGATTATCCTCAATCATTTATATTCTATATTACTAAATTTTATTTTTTATATATTTGTTCAAGAAGTTCTAAATGTTTAATAGCGGATTCTTTTTTCAGGATATCTTCCGATACAGCCTTTCTAATATTTTCGATAAGGTACTCAGGATAGAATTTCAGAGCAGTTATGTCTGTTACTAAGAATATCCAATTGACATTGCTTTCATCTTTAATAATTTTAATGATATTATCCGCTTCTAAAGTTGCTAGGAATGTTTTAACCTGATCAAATGTTTCACCTGGACCTCTTGGTACTTTATTAATAGGGTATGGTTTTTCTCTAAATAGCACCACATAATCGAACACATCAGGATTAATCATATGATTGGCAATCTTTAAATTATCCTCCTCTGTTGGTGAATAGTTCGAGAAATAACTTGATACAATTTCAAGATACTTACTGGCTACAGATGGATTGGGGACTCCTTTTTTTGCATCGTCAATTAACTTATCTACCGGTCGTCTAACTATAATGAAATCAGAAAGTAGAAATAAAGAAATGTCTGAATCACCTTCAATCCAATCTTGTCTAACGAGATCAGTTTTAACAAAATGACTCAATAAGATATCAAAATTAGGTATTAATTTCCCCGTTTTCTCCTCTAAGAGATTGTGTAATTCCTTTTTACTATATGATTGGTCTTGTAAGATTTCTAATATCCATCTTCCTTTTTCACTATTATAAATTTGTGCCATTACTTGCTCTTTCGTTAAATTTTTTAGACGCGCTAGGTAGGTAAGAGAATTTTTTATGTAATCTGTCAATTCATTTGTTATATCCAGCCTATTAGCGGGATTTTGGCTAATATTTTTAAGGTAAAATATAATATTTTGATTGATTTCTGAAAGTACGGCTTCTCCGAAAATTTCGGGATCTTCACCAAGTTCCATAATAAAATTAATCATGAATTGATTTTCAGATTCCATTCCTGTAAAATAGCTGGAAACATTTGAACGAGCTTTTTCTAATCTTACTACCACATTTCCAGCTTCTCCTGCACCTGTAATATGGGCGTAAAAAATTCTCATCATATCATCGAGATCTACGAGTAAATCCTCAGGATAACTCAATTGAACTCCAAGACCTTGATCTTCTGTCCAATTAGTAATAACATACCCTTTTGTCGTATTTTTCACCTTTATTTTTACTATTTTTAATTTTTTTTTATTCCGTTTTGGTTTTTTTTTTTAATTGAATAGTTTCGACATTACTTTCGAGGTGGGCTTTAACTAAATCCTCTCGAGATGTGATATCTTGTGTAGGTTTTGCTTTTTTACCTTTTTTTATATTCCTTCTTAATTTTCTTATCTTCCTAACCATTAGAGGATATTTATAATGTGTTTGATATAGCGTGAAAACCATAACAAGCCCAGCAATTCCTCCAACTAATATATATATAAGCCAACTCAAATCAGGTTCAGGTTGCACCACAGGACTACTCACAATTAAAGTTATTTCGTTGCTCTCAAAATCATATTCAACACCTTTAAACGCAGATATTGTTATAGTAAAAACACCTTCAGGTACATTTTCTAAAACAATCTCGTATATACCAGTATTATCCATCTCCTCAAGTTCTCCTTGTCCGTAAGCCCATATGTACGTAACTGTAGCATTTTTAATAGTACCCCCAAAGTCAAAATCGTTTAAAACAACTTCTAGGGTAATATCATCACCCGGTTCAGCATTTATTTGAGATGTAATATTTATTAAAGTTCTTATTCTGTTGAGAGTAATTATTGGATTTATAGTTTTTATCTGATAATTAGTTGCACGTGCTACAACTGTAAATAGATTAACTCCTATCTTTAAATCTTCTTTATCAAGAAATATGTAATGTTGTTCTAAAACATCATCTCTAGTTAAATTTTCCAATATTCCCTCTCCTATCAATTGTAATGTAGCGTTCGGAATATATGTTCCAAATTGTTCCACATACTTTACAGTTATATTTAATATTTCTCCTATTGTAAAATTAAACACAGGATCTAGAGTTTTAACTTCACTATTTAAAAAAAGTTGTAGATCTGTTGCTTTTTCAATCACTTCAATAAAAAAGTTAATCAATTGGGGTTGATAATTAGTAAATTGTGCCAATATACTTAAAGCAGTAATTCCTTGACCTAATTCATTAGCATCTATAGTAATATTATATTGGTTGTTTGTTTCATTTAAGCGCCCTATTCCTAATAAATTAACTGTTGCATTAGAAAGATGTTTATTTGACACATTATCTCTATAATATACTGTAATATTTATAGATTCAATAACTTCAACCTGAACTGTATCACTATAATTAATTTGATTGTTATTTATAAATAATTTTAAAGAAGATGCTAATTCAGTTAATTGTACTATAATCAAAACAGACTGGGATTCAAATTTATATTTATCTATAGAAATAATGAACGATTGGAGCGTGAGTGCATCATAAGCAGATGTATTACAAGTTAATTCATACTGTCCCTCAATAGTTTGAATTAAATTATATTCACCAAGCCAATCAATTGAAATATCTCCAGTAGCATTTATACCAATTTCTGGATTATTCTTTTCAGTATAATTAAATCGAACAGTAAAATTCTGGTTCCACGGAATTGTAAAAAATTCATTCTCAACGGTAAGAAGAGTTTCTTTTACTACATCAACAGTAATATTTATTACTTTGTTCAAATAATAGGTTGAATTGGCATGAATTGCTAATGTATTATTTCCAGCATTAGCTTTACTTGCATTAAATTCTAATAAGTAAAAACCTGGACTTATTTCACTGAAATAATGGGTTTCACCTGAAAAATTTGTATACACAAGAGCGTTTTCTATAGCTGTATTATCAATTAGATCATTATAAGAGACCTTTATGTTTATAACATTATCATCAACAATATTTTCAATGAAATACATGCCCTGATCAGGTTCGAGTTTAGAATGATGAATTACTCTAAAGTTTTTATAAATTATTCCAGTTTCATTGAGATCAAAGGATGAATAAGAATTATTCCAAGTAATAATAGCTTCATATTCCCCTACCTCGTAATTTGGATTATCATTAGGTATCATAATAGGATTAAAATAAATCATTCCATTGTCATTAACTTGCTTTATTTGATTTTCTGCTGTCCAAATCGTACCATTTGGAAATCTAAGGGAAAGTCTTGCTGTAGTATTTCCTATATAACCAGATATATCTAGAATTGGACTTACTATTTTTCCGGTGATATTAATATATTGTCCACTTAGGAATTTGTTATTAAGAATCCATGATCCTGTAGCATTATTATAGATATTTAAATCAGAACAATAATTAGGCGATTCTCCTTTCACCCACCAAAAACCATCAGGTGTTTCGGAAAAATTAGATACTCTCAATAAACCTTGCGTGGAGTTATCACAGTATTCTAATATATTGGTATTTGGATTCTCCGCGTTTGAAATCCAAGTTATCTTAACATCCTCAGGAATTTTGATTGTCATGTTAGTTTCCTCATATCCTGTTGGAACAGAGATACGCGCATAACATTGCCATTTTACAGAACTGTCATTAATTACCTCGAAATTGGTTCCAACAAAATTTGGCTCATAGTTAGAATCTGTGTTCATTTTTTGTACAAAAAGATTTATATCCGTTTTAAATTCTACATCGTAACCACCCATTTCTGAGGGTCTAACCTCAGTACTGTTAAATTTAACTTCAACAAGTGTCGTATTCCAAGTACTAATTTGTTCCACTGTTCCTTTACCCCAATCAATATTAGATACTGGTAGATTGTTCATTTTTAATCCTAATAACTCTGGTTTAATTTCAGTTTGTAAAACTAAAGATACATTATCAAACAAAATACGCTCAACCGCTCCCATTTTAGTCCCCACGCTTGACGGTACATCAGTAAGAGTTTTTAATTGTACTGTTATATTCATATTTGTATTATTTATTGGATTTGGAAATATTTTCGAATTATCTAAAAAATTTTCTAAGGAAATTATTAAATCAACCCAATTTTGGCCTTCTGCTATTAGTTTTATGGTATACAGACCAATTCCATAAATAAACTCATTATTTATATAAATTTCTAAATTAAAAACATTTGCCAAGTCATCCACGGTATATGGGTTAACTGAAAGATATAAATCTCCACTAATTACTTTTCCTCTAGGAATTTTAAAAGAAGAATTCCACCAGCATCTATCATTATTGTCATATGTATTTACTCCTGATTTTTCTATTTGTAATTCTAAGCAATCATTTCCCGTACCAGAAGGATCGCTAGTACTATTGAAATAATTTCCAGACATAGCATTAATATTAGTAATATTATCATAAAAATTATAAGTCCAATTTAAAACATCATCACTATCGTCTTCTGGACAATCATCAATACCATCATCAGGTCCTTCGTGGAATGTGCCGTTGATCCAATTTCTTGTATCATATAAATCTTTAATAATGCCTTTTAATTGATAACCTTCCCAACCGCTCCCTAAATCCATATATGCCATATCGGCTGAGCCATTCCCAAAGCTTATTGGTAAGTCAAAATCTGTTCGATTAGCCCAATGAGACACATTCCAAGCAGCTCCTATACCACTGAAAGTATTATCAGCAGCTAGATCCTGAGTTTTTAATAATACAGACTGATAATCCTTATCATTAATATTATTTTGATCATTTAAAATTAAAAAATGATTCATATCAAGATTTTCAAAGAAAGAAATTAAAATGAGACTAATAAAGAAAATTGATAAAATTATAATCTTCTTTTTACCATACATCTTTAACTTTAAAAATTTATTTTTTTTTACTACCAATTTCATTCCCCTAAATAATTATTCTATTCTTTTATATTTTGAATAATCTAAAAATGGTTAAATTCAATTAATTTTCTTTAATTTAAAATTTTTGTACTTTTATTTTTTTATAATGATTATTTAACTTATTTTATTAATACATATAAGCAAATAAAAGAGAATAATAGTAATATAGCATATTAAACTTTTTTAAATCTATAAAATATAAAAGTGATACCCAATAAGATATTTTTTTAAAAAACACTTCTCAAAAAACCTCCATCAACCTGTATTGCAGTTCCTGTAATATAACTGGCTTTATCTGATGATAAAAATATCACTATCTTTGCTAAACCAATCTTCGTTTTCTTGACCAGCTAAATCGAAAACACCTAAATCTAGTTCGAAAAAGGAATAGATACTTGAGTTTATACCTCTAGTAGGATCCAAGGTGTTTTTTAATAGTTTGAGGGGACAAACCATTTCAAAAAATACGTTTTTAATCGTACTCTTTCCCGTACCAGAGGGGCCGATGAATAACACTTTCTTGGTCTCAACCATACTAATATATAAGGGTTAACCTTTAAAAATTTAAATCAAGAGGATTTAGTCTTTAGTTTTAAGAAAGTATTACACTTCAGAAAGAACTCATTACACCTCGGACAGGTTTCAGCGTGTATACAAATATTAGAGAAATCGCATAAAATCTCGGCATTTTCGAGTTTGATCGCAACCCTGTGTAATCTCTTTTCCATTTCATCTCTCATCAAAAATCTCGACCCTTGAAATCTCGTTTTCAACCTAAACTATAAAAGAATTAAATTGCATCAAAATCTGAATTGAATCAAAAATACTAATTTAAATGAGAATAAGGAAAAGATATTAAATATGTATTAATCCGGGGTTAATTCATCTAAATCGCTAAGATCTAGCCCTGAGTCTAAAGATTCAGGGATATCTGATAAAAATTCGTCTAAAATCTCTTTTAACTCGTCTCCTGAGCGTTTCAAAATCAACCTAATTAAACCAATATTTATATCTGGGTCAGAGATAAGTGTAAGTACCCCTTTAGGGCCACAACTCGACGCAAAAATTTTCCCTCCTGTAAATTCGCTCGTCACTATTTCTAAATCGCCCAGTTCGAGATTTTTTCCTTGCTCTTCGCTTGCACAAAAAACAGCACTAGCAATAGCGCCGATACCATCGACATCTGCGGGAAAATATGAAAATTTAGAGACGCTTGCTATAGTAAGTCCTGTTCTGTCAACTAATATTACCTTTTTAATACCACTCTCGGATTTTATTATCTTTGAAAGAATGTTATCAAAACTTTTAGTGTCAATTGACAATTCATACACCACTCTTAATTTGCTTAACTTTAGTATAATATTAGATTTTAAGATATAAAATTGTTATTATAAATAAAAAATTATATGTATATAAAAATATGCTTTTCCTAATCATTTTCAATTAAGACAAGAGAAAATTAGGAAAATCTCCGAACAACATTATCCATAAAAATTTAATTCGACAGCTTTTTAGAGGAGATTCTTTTCTTTTACGATTTTTCTGTAATGATCTCTTTCTCTTCGAAGAATTTTAATCTCTTTTTTGAAATCTAAAATTTGATCCTTGAATATTTCTTTTTCATTTTCTTTTGTTTTAACCTCACTTTTAAGATTTTTTACGTCTAGTTTTAGAGTTGTTAGGGAATCGATGTGCACCGAATTTTGATTCTTTAATTTATCAATTTCACTTAACATTCTTTTTTGTGTATTTTCAGATTTTTCAAGCTCAGAGCTCAAACCAATGTTAATATTTTTCATATCCTCTTTTTCTTGAAGAACCTTCTCAGCCTCTAATTCTAGTTCTTCTACTCCTGTTAGCTTATTTGAAATAATTTCAATGTTTTTCTCCTTTTCTTTTATAAATTCATCTCTTTCATATAGCTTTTGGTTTAGAATCTTCAAGTCATCTATCAATTTGGCATTGTTTTGATTCAGATCTGCCATCTGTTGACTCCATTTCTCCAATTTTATGTATTGTTCACTTATTTCGTCTTTAAGTGATTGAATCTCCTCTACATATTCTGCATTTTCAGATACAACTTCGGTGTATTTTCTTGTTAATTCTCTAATTTTGCTTTTTTTTTCCTCTAAAAGGTCTTCGAGTTCGCGATTTTTGCTTTTAATTTCATCATATTCATTACCCATAAGTAAATATTCTCCTCCAACTTCTTGATTTCTTTTTTCACTCTTATCTACTGCCTCATTTATACCTTTAATTTGTTTTTCTCCTTCTGTTTTATTTACTTCTACTACACTTGTTTCTCCCTCAATAATTTCTTCCCAGTAAGTAGATATCTCATCTTTTTTAAGCATATCATAATATTGTCCTAAAATATCGTCAAAATTGAGAGCCTCTCTCTTAGGTAAGAGTTCGTGAGCTATCCTTCTCAACCTTCCTTCTAATTCTGTATTACTAACATCTTCTTGAGACAGGAAAACGCAAATCGCGAAATTCGGTTTTCCCACATAGTGTCTAAATGAAAATCCTGAATAAAAGCTCGCAACATTAACATCAATGTTGAGTAAGACTTCTGCAAAGTGAGGCTCCATCTTCTTATCCATGTGAACATTGACTAATCCTTTTAAAATTTCTGATGTAATTCCTAAAAACTCGCAAATATTACTTGGAAATTGTGTTTCAATGTGGGTTTCGGATTTATCATTAAATCCTAAAACAGTTATACCTTTCAATCTCACTCAACGCAATTGATTAAATTTTACAGTCTTATCACTAATAAGTTAACAACATTTATGTATATATCAATCGATTTTAAACAATACCTTCTTTCGAGATCTATCTCAAAATACAAGGATACGATTTTAAAATGGTAGAATATCATCAAAAAGGTTAAAAATTGGATTTCCAAAAGGGTTTTGATTTAGTCATCTATGCTAAAAGAGTTTTAATCAAATCTCTAATTTCTCGTCCTTTTCTCTTAACTGAGTATTTTGAGTCATATAACCTTAACCTCTTTTAGAGTCAAATATCAAATTCAATTTTTATAACAACTAAATTCTTTTTCATAAAAAATGTTATAAATGTCTCTTTCACACACATAATCTTAAAAATTATATATTAATGTTTCGTTTTTACACTATTCCGTTTGATTTGTACGAAAAATTTATATATTTGAAGTTTATTAATGATCTATGTCTGAATCAGCTAAAACAATAATAAAATATTTTTGTGATTGCTTTTTAGATATTGATTATTATCCTACGAGCCTTAAGTCTATTCTTGATTTAGAGATTAGCAAATTAAAGAATCTTGAGGAGAGCGACATAGGTAAATTTAATAAAATTAATCTTTCAATTTAAGAGAATTATCGATGGTCCCTGTATCAGATTACGAAAAATTGAGTAAAAAGGCTCTGATAGCTGCTTTCCTTATAGCAAATTCTTGGAGCAAGCGTAATCAGTATTTGAAGAAACCTAAAATGAAAGTTGTAGTTGCTGGTTTTAATTATGTAGGAAAAATATCTCTTATTAATCGCTTAGTTATTGATATCAATTACAACGATATGATTAATTTAGAGCCAACAATCGGGGCGAATTTTGAGGAATACCAATCTGAAAAAATAGATTTAATATTATGGGACCTAGGAGGTCAACAAGATATCATCGATGAGTACCTTGAATCTCCAGAAAGGTTTTTCGTACAAGTAGACGTACTAATTTTCGTTGTAGATTCACAAGATGATGTCAGATATGTTGATTCTGTAAAATATTTAAATGACTTAACTGGTATCCTAGCATTTCTTAACGAAAATCCGTATTTTGTTGTATTACTAAACAAAGCCGATTCTGATGTAGTGAACGATCCAGATTTTCAGATTAAAGTAGAATATTTGACTGATAAAATCTCAGATGTTTTTATGAAGAGTGAAAGATCGTGGAACTTTGATATAACTCCTACCAGTATTTATAACTTCTATTCAAGTGAATCTGATATAGCAAAAAGTATTAAAAATATTTTCTCAAAAGAAAAATCTGAAATGGATTCGAGTAAAATTTTACCCAACATAGAAGAAAAATTACAGAAAATTTTAGATATAAACCTTAAGCTTATGGATAAAGTTGTAGTAGAACTTTCAGAATTAAAAAGAGCAGTTGTTAGAATCTCTCCGTCTGATATTTCACAATCACTATTTTCGGTTCCATTCGAGAAAGTTCCTCTTGACTACATATCAAGCAATCAAGCATTAGGCGAAAAGGAAAAGAAAAAAAAGAAAAAAGTTAAACCAGAAGAACAAAGTAAAAAAGTAAAAAAGGCGAAAACAGGGGCTAGTCCCCCTAAACGATTAAAAGAAATGGCTCCCCCTGAAATTATTGAGGCAAACCATGCTGAAAGCCATAAAATCTCGAACCTTAAAATAGCTGCTACTAAAACTTCATTAACACCAAACACACGAGAGGAAAGACCACCAGTAGCTCCTCGTACATACACAAATAGTGGCTTAATGTCTCTTGAATCATTAAAACCCCCTCCACCCCCCTCCTAAAAACCCTGTAAGGGTCAACGGTAATTCTGTATCAGCGAGAACCGAGATAATCTCTGAACTTAAAGATATGTTTGTCAAGCGGGGACTTGTAACGCGGTGATTATTCTACAATCATTTAAATCTTTCAAAAATCTAAATGTTATTTTCAAACATCACATTAATTAAAAAACTTTGATAAATACATATTAAGTTTGGTAAAAAATTATGCAAAAAAGAAAATATTTACACTTTCATATCTTAAGTTATTCAATATTATATAGATTGTTTTGTAAAACTTATTTTTCTGATATCTTATAGGTGAATATTATATCTAAAAATGAAAAAGACAAAAAGGATTATTATTCGGGAAAGAAAAGAATATCTGTCTATATTTCAGATGAAGTAGAAGAAGAATGGCAAGAATTTATAAAAAATAATAAGATCTCATCAATTTCTAAATTAATTAGAGAAGGTATTAATTATTATATCGAAGAAAAATCGAGCTTAATCAGCCAAGATTTAACTGTTTTTACTCATTCGTTAAAAGAAAGATTTACGATAATTAAGGGAAATCTGCAGTTAATAATGGAAAAATATCAAAAGGATCTCAATAATGATATCCTATCAATCATAAATCATCTTTTAAAAGAGATTAAGCAATTCGAAGAGAGATTTATTTTCAGATTAGAAAAATCTGATGAGAATCCTGCTGAATATGAAATTTTATTAATTGAGGATGATTTGTCTACAATTGAATTAGTAACCAATTTTTTTGAAGCAAAAGGGTATACTAGCAAAGGTGTCATAACAGGTGCGAAAGGATTGGAAGAGTTGAACTTCAATACTCCCAAATTAATCTTACTTGATATAATATTACCCGATGTTAGCGGGTTTACGATCTGTAAAAAAATAAAAACTAGCGAAAAATTTAAAAATATACCTCTCATTTATTTAACCGCAGTTCCAGGGAATAAAGTAAATGAGAAAATCGAAGAAACTAAAGCAGATGGTTATATATTAAAACCCTTTGATCTTGCGGACTTTGATTTTGTGTTTCAATATTTATAGAATTTCTTCGAATATTATATTTTATTTTATCATCGGAATACTGAAGTAGAAGGTCGAACCTATATTTCTCCCTTCTGATTCTGCCCAGATTTTGCCATCGTGCAACTCAATGATCTCTTTTGATATGAATAATCCCATACCCATACCTCCGACAACAATATCCCAACCTTTTCCATACCTTTCAATCTTCCCAAAAGGTTTAAACAAACGGATTCTTTCGTTCTCATCTAATCCAATTCCAGTATCTTTTATAGAGATCACCACTGATTTCTTATCAATTTTTGATTGAATTGAAATTTTGCCGCCTTTCGGCGTATAATTGATTGCATTGATGAGCAAATTGGTAATTACAGTATAGATTTTTTCCCTATCAAAATTTGTAATGAGTTGTTCATCCACATTTAGGTTAATCTCGTGTTCTCTCATATGTATAACTCCTTCTAATTCTTCTAACACTTGATTTATTAAATCATATATATTTTCTTGTCTTAACCTGATCTGTATTATAGCCTTGTCTAATTGAGAACTTTCCACAAAAGAATTTATCAACATCTTTAAACGATCACTCCCATCTTTAATTCGTTTCAAAAATGAAAGGGTTTGTTCATCCAATTTTTTCTTATGTTCTATCAAAAGAAAATCGGCAAATCCTCTAATAGAAATTAGAGGCGTTTTGAACTCATGAGAAAATCTTGTAAGTAGGTTTGATTTTAATTCTTCTAATTCTTTACCTTCAGTTGCGTCCTGTAACCATAGTCTTGCACTAGCAATATTACCCTCCTGGTCGTATTGATAACTCCTAGTGCCAGATAACCATCTTAATTTTTGATCTTTCGTATATATTCTAAATCCTATATATATATCCTCGCTTGATCTTATTAGATTTTCAAGGTCTTCGGGATGAATGATTTCCATAAATATTTTTTCGTCAAGTAATTCTTCCTTTGTATATCCTAGAATTTCTAATAGCTTCGGATTAATATAAGAAACTTTGTTTCCAATAACATCAAATTCAACCAATCCCAGTTCAGCTGTCTCAACTAAAATACGATACTTCTCTTCTGATTCTCTCAGTCTCTGCTCTGATTTTTTACGATCTGTGATGTCTATTGTTGATATAAGAACTGCTGGTTTTCCCTCGTGAACCAAAGTAGAGGTATAATTTCCTATCCATATAATATCACCATTTTTCTTGACTAATCGGTATTCTAGATAGTTAAAGCGGTCTTCGAATTCTTTATGTGAGAGTAATGAGTTTTCTAAAACTAAATCTCTATCATCTGGATGAATATTTTTTAAGATGTCTTTTAAGCTCCATTTTTTCATTTCCTCTTCTGAATAACCTGATATATTCGCTGCTTGGCTATTGAAGTACTTCAATTTATAATTTTGAGTGATAAGTATACCAATAATACTATTCTCTGCGATGCTTCGAAACATTTGTTCTGCCTCTTTTCTCTCGGTTATATCAAGTAATGTTATTAATACTGCGTTTTCCCCGAGATATTTTATGGTTTTCGAATAAATTTCCATCCATTTGACTTCACCACTTCCTTTAATACTCCTGAATTGATACTGAATAATAGTATCAGTTAGTCCTAATTGCTTCTTTCTGGCTTGTTCTAGAACCATTTCTTTATCTTCTGGATGTATTAATTTCGTATATTCTAATCTTCCCCAATTTATCATTTCTTCAGAAGTATATCCAGAAATATCTGCGAATTGCTTATTTAAGTATTTATATCTGTCATTTTGTAAAATAGCGATACCCATTAGTGATTGTTCCGTAATAGTCCTGAATTTTTCTTCTGATTCACTCAATCTCTGCTCAGTAATCGCTCGTTCTGTGATGTCTACTCCTGAACTCAAAAGTCCAATAATATTTCCTTTATCATCTTTGACCAATACTGTCGACCAAGTGATTAGCTTTTCTCCTCGATTTTTAGTCCAAACAGGATTCTCATAAGTATCATTTATCTCTAATTCACCATTCATTAATTTCTTGAAATATTCATAAACTCTATTCTTAGCATGAGGAGGTAGACAAGTTTCAAACCAGTTTTTTCCGATTAGCTCCCCTTCATCAAATTCGAGTAAGCTATATCCCTTTTTATTTAACATC
Source organism: Promethearchaeota archaeon (assembly GCA_019894885.1). GTDB lineage: Archaea > Asgardarchaeota > Lokiarchaeia > Sigyniarchaeales > SOKP01 > SOKP01. Next base: position 18,223 of record JAGXNP010000024.1, read on the forward strand.
ATAATCGTACCATCCTTGTCCAAAGCAACGATAATAACATCCACTAAATTCAGATATAAATCGGCTTTTTCCATCTCTTGAATAGCTTTTTCCTCTGAATCTTTAAGAGCTTTTTCAGTTTTTTTCCTCTCGGTAATATCACGAGTTATAAATAGGTATTTTTGATTACCTTTTTCATCCTTGAACATTTTAACTTTGTTCTCAACCCACACCCACTTACCATTTTTATGTCTTAACCTTGTTTCATGTATATGTTCTCCAACTTTGAATAAGTTGAGCATAAACCGTCGGACTTCTTTATAATCATCTGGATGGTTTAAGAAAAGTGAATTTTTACCTATTATTTCTTGCTTAGTGTAACCTATAAAATTTTGGAGTGTTATGTCGTTTACATATTCGACTTCAAACTTTTCGTTTAAAACTCTTATGAGATCATTCGATTCTTCGGTAATAAGCCGATAGTTTTCTTCGGATTCGCTTAATTTTTGTTCAGCATTCTTGCGTTCAGTTATATCACGTATAATAGTAATCACTTGTTCTACATGTCCTTTTATAAAAATTGGTATTTTTCTTGTCTCAGTATGAAACATCTCTCCTTTTATTAAATTATTCTCCGTAGTTACAAGTGTCTCGCCCGTAAGATATACATGCTCATATTCTTCCTTAGCTTCTTTTGATAAGAAATCAAGGAAGTCGAGTACTGATTTACCTATAATATCCATTGTGAATTCATATTTTTTAAGCCATATTTTAAACTCACGATTTATAAGGACAAACTTCAAATCACGATCAATAATATGTATTTTATCGCTCATTGAATCAAAAATTACTCGATATTGTGTTTCTGATTCAGCTAGTCTTAGTTCAGCGTCCTTACGCTCCCTCTCATCTCTTATTGCTACAATAAACTTTTCATTTCCACCTATGTTTACAAACCTACCATTTGCAGACGCATAAACATAATATCCATTTTTATGTATGATACGACAAGATGGTACTTTGACGACCTCCTTAGTCTTGATCGTCTGCTTTACAGCTTCTGCGATTAATTTCCTGTCTTCTGGGTGAATAAATCCCCTTGCATTTTTTCCTATTATTTCAGCAGGTGCATAACCTATGATTTTGTAGCACTGAGGGCTTACATATGAAACTATGCCTTTTATATCCAACTCAAGAATAATATCAGTAAGATTGTTGATTAATATATGATATTTTTCTTCTGATTTATGTAAATCAGCCCGAGAATTCCATCTTGCAAGTTCCGTCGATGCCGATTTTGACAAGATTTGGAGTATGGTTATATCAATATTGCTCATATCTCGGTTTTCTTTATAAACCACACAGAAAGTAGCAGTTGGTTTGTTATTAAATCTTACAACATAACTTACATATTGTTTTAAATCATATCTTCGAACATTTTCATCAGTTTTTATGTAATTTGTTTTATCTAAGTTACTTAAAATAACAACACCATCTGGATTGTCTTTGATTACATCCGTACAAATGTGACCGTTTGGATCGCTCTCTCGAGTGAAATTAGGAGGTTCATTATAAGTAACAAACGATTCTAAAACTTCTTTTCCATTCACTCTCTTTAAAATATTGAATAAAGCACAATCAGCTTTTAGAAGTAATCCTGCTGTGTTTATTAATAGTTGAAGATTAAAGATCGGATCTTCTTTGAATTTCAAGAAGACTTCATTTAACTTTTTAAAAATACCTTGAAATTCCTCCAGTTCTTTTTCAGTTTCATTGAGTTTGGTGATAGCTCTTATAAATCCTATTAATCTAGCTCTATCACCTAATTTTATTAATTTGCCTTTTGCGAATACGAGAGTATAGTAACCCTTTTTGTGTTTAATTCTCAATTTTGGAAATATAACTTCTTTAGACTTAATTGCTTTTTTCATAGCCTTACTTATACCAGGTACATCATCAGGATGAATAAATTTAATGAAATTTGTTCCCATCATCTCATCTGGATGATAATTCAGCATATCATAAACTTTTGGGCTGATAAAACTAATCGTTCCGTCTAAATCTAATTCTCCTATAACCTCAGGAATGGAACCAATTAAGTAATTATATCTAATATCTGAATTTGATAACAATTCGTTAGTTTCTGTCATTCTAAATACCTTAAATTTTATAAAAATAAAATGAAATAACTTATTTGTCAATTACTACAAAGTATACCCAACTCTATGTATTAGTACAAAATGATATTAAGATAAATAAGTATTTAAAATAATTGCTCAACACTATTCAATTTGTACTTAAACTAGGGTGAAAGTTCCTAAAAAGAAAAATCTTAGTGAATGTATAATATATTTTTTTATTTGCAATTTAGATGAAATTTGGTTGTATTTACTTTTACCTTCTATATATTATATAAGAGATTACATATTTCTGGAAGATTTAAACCTAAAAATAGGTATAATTTATATAACAAAACATATGAATAAAGTAAATTGAAAGTAATCAAATTAAGTATAAGTAAAGTTTGATTTAATTGCTAGTATTAAAACTTCCTAAAAATAGGAATAAATGTAGAAGATTTCTTCATATTGCTAATCAAAAATCTTCTTAAGAGATAAACGCTTTTAAGTTTATTATTCCACCATTTCAGAATATTTGATTTAGGCTGTTAATAGCTTGCTCTTCTTCTAAAGCTAGGTAATTTTGTTTCAATAGAGCGGAAAAAAATTTACGATCCTTAGGATTAAAATACTTATATCCAAATTTATTCCAAATTGCATCTCTATTTAATGGTGCGATTAGTGATAATTGGTTTTTTAATATTGTTGTCAAGAAAATTGGAATTTCTTCTTTACTCGTGCGTTTTAAGATGTTCAATAATACATCTTCACTAATTTCATTCCAAGAATCTTTGAATTGTAAGCAGAAATGACTAATATCAATCTTGTTATTAGTAAGTAATTCAGCTATTGCTTTAATCGCTACTTCATAAGGATTTACTTCTTGATTTGAAGCGTTAGATATAAGTACACTTGGTAAAATAGTATCAGAATTTTTTTTTTGGGGTAGGGAATATTCAGGCAAAAGTTTGATCTGATTTAAGCCCATAATATTTCTGACATCTCTAATATTTCCTCCAGTATCGAAAAATTGTTTATTTATAATATATTTTATAAGCTTTTGAGCGTGTATATCTCCAAAATAGGGGTAGTCAGAAGCATAAAGGAGATATTCTGACCAATCTCGGTTATCCACTCTTTTCTTATCTTGTGACTTGAACCATTTTCGGAAATCCTCAAAGAAGTTCCCAGCACCCTCACCATGAAGCATAGATAAGTCCCCATAGGTATTGGGTTGAACTAAAGCGTTATAAACCTCATAATCACCTATATTCCCTTGAGCAAAATGAGCAATAATTACTTTAAAGTGAGGTAATAAGGCCGGATTTTGTTGAATTATAACTGAACGCGTTGATTTAATTAATTCCGCGATATCTAGAATCGAACCTCTTCCTCGAGTATCAAAAATAACTGGTAGAGAATGCTTAGCAGCCTCAACTAAAACTCTTAAAGGATTCCCTGATTTAATATCGTCAATCCATCTTTCAGATCGAGGATGGAGTTTTATTCCTCGTAATCCTAATTCTTGCCGAGCGTAACTTACTTCGTTTAATGCTTTTTCCCCTTCCATTGGATCGCAACGCCCATAACCAATTAATTTCATGGAAAAAGGAAAGCGAGTAGTAAATCGAGAAACATTGATATTACTGGCTCGATATCGAGCTTCTGGATGCTTATCCCTAAACACGTCCTGAAACGGGAAAACTACTCCTTGGTCGATAAAAGAATAAAATTTTGATTTTGATTTTAAGTCAGAATGCCTTTTCCCCAACGATTCTAAAGCAATATAAAGATTATCTGTAAAGGGGTAAGGGTTGAATTCCCAACTAATCTTTGTGTGTTTACCATCCATATTTGTTGAAAACGATTGTTCTCCTGTAGTTGCCCAATCGGATTTTACTCTACCCTGGACATTGCCCCAAAAGTCGAACGTTCCTGTTCCCGGCGCTAAGGGATTCATCATGGTAGCTCCATCCACATCTTCTCCTAAGTGTGAATGAGAATCGATTACAAAAATATTTTCCACTCGAGTTTTTCCTTCCTGTTCAATGTTCGCAGTTAGCATAGTTTTCCATTTCAATTTTTTTTAATTTTTATGATATATCCTTATTCTCTCATTTCTCTTGGAAGCGATAAAACACCAGTTAATGGATTATTTAAGGGATCTTGACAATATTCAATCGTAAAGTAAATCAAATCATATAAGATGTTAGGATTTTCGTTATTATCTAACTTATACTGATAAAGGCTTAACTGATATTCTGCTTCGGTTATTGGAGGTTCTGCATAGCTTATATTTCCAAAAACTGACTGAAGGATAGGTTTCAGAAACGGAGAGTAGAGAAATCCAAGTTCTTTTAGGACATCCTTCAAATAGAAGAACATTCTTTGGCAAGCTTGCATCATGTATCTAACTGGTTGGTTTTCAGGGCCCAGATATTGCTCAGCAAATTCAGGATCATACTGTGCGAGATGCTCTCGTGTAAGGTTCTGGGGCCGAAATAGGGAAATTAATCCTCGTTCTATTGCTGTTTTTCTGTTATAAGCTATTGTCTCACTACCCGCATCTGGTACCCAAACTTCTTGTTCTAATAACTTTCGAGCCTTATAGCACATAGCCTCCAATAAGAGAGCTATCCCAATTCTACGACAGATTGATATCTGCGCGTCGCTAACCCTAATTTCTATCGTGCCCCAATCTGTAATTGGGAAGACATCTTGGAATCTACCATCTTCTAAACTTGCCTTTTGTACCGTTTGGAGGAAATAATTAATAGAATTCTCACTTAAATCAGTTAAGTAAGGAATGAAATGCTTTGGGTCGTTATTACTAAGCATTGTAGTGTTATTTTTTAACCTTAAGGAGCGGACGCAATTTGGAGCCGTGATTCTATTGTTAACAATCTTAACTACATCTGTAGGTTGATTATTTAGTATTGGAGAATTACAAGTAAGTGCAATAATGTGTGGAATAAAATTTCTTATCATACAATAAGCTTGGACTTTTTCCAAATCTGATTTGAATGATCCAATGTGACTATGGTCTGCCTGGCTTAAACCTCGCATGTAACTCGTTGTAGCAGGATTTATGGCAGAAGCTATGATATGTAGATCTCTTGGTAGTGTTGTTTTTGCGAGTAGAAATAAGGTGCTTGCCCAATATGCTAGTTCTTCAGCGTATTCGCAAGGAGGAGTTACCAATTCCAATATATAAGTCACAGCAGTTACATTACCGTCACGAGCGAATGTATCTATGTCAACTTCAACGCCATTGGGTAGACGATATCTGATATCCATTGCATATCCTTTTTCAAGATCATCGCGGCCATATGGTCTAACGGTTACTTTTTGCCTTATATAATCCGGAACAGGTAAGAAATCCTCTCTAGCTTCATATAAAATCTGATCCATGATTTTAATTGCGTCTTTCACGATTTCTTTCATTCGAAAAACCATCTCGTCGCCAGGAGGATAATTCCCATTGTCATCAGCGATAATTAATTCCATTTCTATTCCATGTGTGAAGGGTAAAGGTGTCCAATGTTCGATATCTGCAAGAATTTCTGCCCATGTCCTTTCAGGTATTAAAACTTCTTGGTAGTCAGTTCCAAGAAATAACTTATCAGTAGATCTATCTATAGGGTTGCCAAGACTCACACCAAAAGGAAGTCCACCAACTGATGTCTCTTTAGATTTTTGCTTTTTACCTGAATCTTGTTCCATCATATGAGAGAAAGTCCCATAAGCATCTTGACTTGATCCTTTCTTTTTTTTCTTTTTCTTATCTTTTGCCATAAATTTATTCACATTTTTTTAAATTAGATTAAGTTAATGATTGAATTAAATTTTTAAATATATCATAATCGTTGATAAATTCATAGGAGAGTACCAAATTAACTATTTTAAATTGGTTTCCGTAAAAAATACTTGTTAAGTTATCAACCGTTTTGCCTCCCTTGAAGAGATCATCGTCTATTATGACATTAACACTATCTTTAAGATTACTTATAATTTTCGATTTAATAGTATTCAATTCCTCTGAAATTGATGACAAAATGACAGTGGGTTTTCCCAAATACTGTATAAAGTCTAAATTAAAAATCCTTACCTGATTTGTTATTCTTTCAGGTTGAACAAATCTTTTTAGGGTATGTTGTATGATCCTTACTTCCTCTTCATCGTGATCGCTTATGGAAGGAAAGATATAATAAGCAATGGATTTATCGGAATTATACGCTAACTCCGAGTAAACTCTATCTATTAAAGGGAAAATACTAAAATTAAAACTAAATAAAGAAAGTAGGGCGATATTAAAATTAAAATTGCCTGCGAGGACATTATTACTTACATTTCCTCCAATGAGAGAAAAATTTTGTATTTCATTTGATATATTAGATGTATATGTATTCAATACATAGAATTGAGAAAATTGACCAATAGGTTCTATTTTAGTTTTTTTTTCATCAACCATTTCATAAATCTCGTTGAAGAGGTCCTTCGCGATATTTTCCCTAAGCTCATCTGAACTTAATCCTCCTATTATTTTATCCGCCGTTTCAGGACAATCTAATTCGGCCAATATACAAATATTTTCTTTAAAATATTCGTAAGTTGGATTGTTATACTTGCGTTCTGATAGTATTATTTTCTCTGAGTTCAGAATAATCTGATTGATCTGTTTTAAAATAGGGAGAATCAAGTCCTCCTTATTTTCTTCATGGAAATTTTTTATAATATTGAATAAAACCTTAATTTTAATAATCTCATCTTCAATTTGCTCTACTAGCTTAAGAGCTATAGATGCTTCTTTTTCTAGAGAACCATAAAGTATTTCGAGAAGAATTTTTTCCCTTACCGTTGGTTCTTCAACTAGTGAGAGAATTTTAGGAATTTCATCAGGATTAACATCAACATAATCATGGGCTATGTTTTTAATCATCTGATTTTTTTTATTAAGATCTTTTAGGTTCTTAATTGTCTGTAAGCTCCCATCCAAATTTTTAGGAGCGTTAGCCCTAATTAGGGTATAGTAAAATTCTATCTTTTCTTTTTCGTCAGTGATCTGTAATGCGGTTTCAAGAGCTTTTTCAAATTCACCGATAGAAACGTAAGATTTTGCAAGCAATTTAAGCTTATCAACAATTTCTCGGCGAGTAATTTCAGTGTTGGGTTTTAGCAGTTTACTATCTTGGGATGAATCTTCAGCTTGTGGCTCAGTAGATATACTATTTAACTCTTTAAGTTGTTTTTCAATTTTTTTAATGTCACTCTTGCTAGATGAAATAATATAATCGGTGATGTTAAATTTGTCAATTTCAGTGGGTTTTAGGAATTGTTTATTCTTCAAAATAGATTTTATTTTGCTCGTAGAGACAATCTCTCTTACGCGTTGAACCTTTACGATGTATTCAACTAGTTTCATCCAATAAGCATTGATTTTCAGTTTACCAAAACCGTCTCTGACAGGTGTTAACATTAAATTTATCGTTTTGGCTTCGCTCGGAGCAAATTTAACCTCGTCTTTAAATTCACTTGGTGAAACATCGATCTTGAGATTTTCTCCTTCAAAAACGAACTTAAAGTGTTCATCTTTGTTAGATTGATTAATTATTTCTAAGGAAATAGGATTTTCAACATTGGGTATTAATAAGTTTTGAGGGAATTTTTTCACGTTTATCGTAATAATTTGATTAGGTTCCTGAGCAGACATAATAGAAAAGATTTTTGGAGTTAGTGTTATATTAAATTACGCTAAATTGATATTTGTTACGGTTTAATTAGGATGGTAATGAGGTGATTATGTGCTTTATTATCTTAATATCATCAATATAAAACTTATTGATTTTAAATATTTACTTAAGAAAAAAGATTACTTTCCCTTTCTTCTAACTCTATAAGAAAAATCTTTAAGATCTTCTATTACCATCTCCTTACTATAATCAGGCCATAAATCCGTTCTAAACTTGAATTCTGCGTAAGATGCGTCCCACAATAAAAATCCTGAAATCCTTGCACCGTCTTCCATTCCCGTTCTTATGATGTAATCTACTTCGGGAAAATTACGAGTATAGAGGTGTTTTTTAATAACCTCTCTATTAATTTCTTCTTCTTTAATACCATTTTTAATAATTTCTTTTACTGCATCTACGATCTCTTCTTGTCCATCGTACATTATACATAAATTAATGAAATTATTATTGTTATCTTTAGTAAAATCAATTAATTCTTTAATTTTATTTCTAACTTCCTCAGGTAATAAATGAATACGGCCGATTACATTAAAATTCACTTTCTCTTCTTTAACAGTCGCTTCCTTTACGACTGCGTCAACTGCATCTAAAATAATTCCAAAAATATACTTAATCTCCCCTATGCTTCTTTGTCTTAAGTTCTCTAGCGACAAGGCGTAGATGCTTAAATATTGTATGCCTGCTTCAAAAAAATCAAAAAGCCTCTCTTTTAAATTTTGGTACCCAATAAGG
>JAGXNP010000250.1 GCA_019894885.1 Promethearchaeota archaeon
GTTCCAAGGGTATATTTAAAACCATATGAATACAAAGGTGAACCTATTATTTACAGTGAAATAGGGGGGTTTGGTTATGATTTTAATGAAGATATTGAAAAGAAATGGGGTTATGGAAGTTTAATCGAGGATTCTGAAGGCTTCTTCGAAAGAGTGTTAGAATTACTTAAGGAATTCGATGCAAGAAAAGAATGGATTCAAGGTTTTTGTTATACTGAACTTTACGATCAGTTCCAGGAAATTAATGGTTTACTGACTTTTGACCGAAAACCTAAATTTCCACCCCATAAATTAAAAGAAAGGCTAGATAATATGTTCTTTTAAACTAATTTTATATTTCTTACAGAATAATAGATATTAAAGTTAGTATAGTTTAGAATTATTAGGATTGAAAATACTATGGCAAGACCTCTGTGGTTCGTAAATTTATTGGAAAAAACTTTTCCAAATATTAAATTAATAGCTAAATTAACGAGGTTTCCAATAGTAGGAAAAGTTTTTGATTTATTACTTTTTGAGGGAGACGATATTATTTACTTAACGAAAGATAGGGTAATTTCTATTAATAAAGAAGTTGAGAAACAAGCGGAAATGGTGTTACCATCTAAAGTTTTGGAACACTTTATAGAAAAAGCTAACTACCATTGGGTAATGAATTTCTGTATATGTCGAGATTCAATGCAGTGCAGCGACTATCCGATTGATTTAGGATGTTTATTTCTGGGAGAAGCTGTTTTGGGAATTAATCCTCAATTGGGACGCCTTGTAACTAAGGAAGAAGCCCTTGATCACATAAAAAAATGTAAAGAAGCTGGTTTAGTCCATATGATTGGTAGAAATAAATTAGATAAGCAATGGCTTGGAGTAAATCCAGGTCATAAACTTCTTAGTATATGTAATTGCGATCCTTGCTGTTGCTTATGGCGCATATCTCCGATGGTAGCTTCTAAAATTGGTTCTAAAGTGCAAAAAATGCCTGGAGTGTCCCTAAAAGTAACAGAAAGATGTATAGGATGTGGAACTTGTATGCAAGGAATATGTTTTGTCGATGCAATTCACATGGTTGATAATCATGCTAAAATCAGTAAAGAATGTAGAGGTTGTGGTCGGTGTGTAGAAATTTGCCCCCAAGACGCAATTGAAATCACGATAAATGATAAAGAATATGTAAAAAATTCAATCAAACAAATTGAAAAGATTATTGATGTTACCTAGTTTTATATTTTAATAATCTTAATTCTTTAATGAAATGAGAATTAAGGACTTCAAATTAGAAGAATATTTCGCAAAGCACGAATTCAATGTTAAATACACATTATGTTCCTCAGATTGCGAATCATTCAGCGTAGATGAGTTGCTTACTTTAGAAAAGGATTCCTTAGAAGATCTTAAAGGAGTGTGGTTAGGATATACAGAATCTCTTGGTAGTCCTATCCTAAGAGAGGAAATATCTAAACTTTATGAAAATATTCACCAGGAGGAAGTTCTTGTTTTTTCTGGGGCTGAAGAAGCAATCTTTGTTTTTATGAATGTTTTTTTAAGCAAAGGAGATCATATTATTGTTCAATATCCCGCATACCAATCTCTTTACGAAATTGCTAACGCTATTGGATGTAAGGTTACCAAATGGTTGATGGATGATGAGAACAATTGGGAGTTAGATTTAGATTTTTTAGAAGCGAATGTTAATCAATCTACAAAATGCATAGTTCTCAATTTTCCTAATAATCCAACCGGATACCTCCCTTCAAAAGAAAAATATAATAGAATTGTTAATCTAGCTAAAAAAAATGATGTCTACCTCTTGTCTGACGAAGTATATAAATTTTTAGAATATAGTATAGCCGAAAGATTACCTTCTGCTTGCGATCTCTACAATAAGGGAATTTCAATTGGGGTTATGTCCAAATCTTTTGGGTTAGCTGGGTTAAGAATTGGATGGATTGCAACAAAAGATAAAGCGCTTTATAAAGCAATTGCTTCATTTAAAAATTATACAACCATTTGCAATAGCGCTTTAAGTGAGTTTTTTGCAATCATGGCATTACGCAACAAAAGTGTAATATTAAAACGAAATTTGGGCATCATATCTGATAACTTGAATCTCTTGGATAATTTTTTTTATAAATATAAGGATTTATTCAAGTGGATTAAACCAAAAGCAGGATCGATAGCTTTTCCAAGATTACTTGTGGAGGATAGTGTGGAGGATTTCTGTTTAGGTCTCTTGAAAGAAAAGAACGTGTTATTAATGCCAAGCACTAATTACAATTATGGCGATCGCTATTTCAGAATAGGATTTGGTAGAAAAAATATGCCTGAAGCCTTAAAAAAGTTAGAAGAATATATAAAAGAAAAATACGAAGCCCTAATTTAATTGGTTTTGTTATATATCTATTCCGTTCATTTTTCCTAGAACTTTGTATAATCCTTGACTTCCCAAGTTCTCTAAGCCTAATGCCATAGCATACATATAAAATTGATAAGCGAGAGCGAGCCCTGGTAAAGACAATTTCATAAATTTTGCTTCTTTTAGTGCGATGCCCATATCTTTTACGAAGTGTTTAATAAAAAATCCAGGTTCAAAATTACCTTTAGCAATTCGAGGTCCTAGATTGTTTATTGACCAACAACCTGCAGCTCCCTTTCCAATAACTTTAATCACTTCGTCCAAGTCATTTCCAGCTTTATAAGCATATAAAAGGGATTCGATAGTACCAATCATTGTAGAAGCTATAAGAATTTGATTGCTCATTTTAGTGTGTTGTCCTGCTCCTTCTTTTCCCATATACGAGATGTTTTGTCCCATCAAATTGAATAAAGGCAAAACTGTTTCATATGCTACTTTATCACCACCAATCATAATCGCTAAAGTCCCGTTTTTAGCACCAACATCTCCCCCCGAAACTGGCGCATCTAAAGATGACACCCCGATTTGCCTCGCCTCATTATAGATTCTTTGAGCGAGAGATGGCTCAGAAGTAGTCATATCAACAATAATTGAATTTTTTTTTATTGTTTTTAAAACACCGTTTTCTCCTAAATACACCTCCTCGACGTCAAGAGGAAATCCTACAATCGTAAATAATATGTCGCATTTTTCAGCAACTACTTTAGGACTTGAGCACCATATGGCGCCCATTTGAACTAAATCTTTAGTTTTTTCTTTTGTCCTATTGTATACTGAAACAGGATATCCCGCTTTTAATATATGAGCGCACATCCATTTTCCCATTACACCTGTTCCTATCC
>JAGXNP010000251.1 GCA_019894885.1 Promethearchaeota archaeon
GCACGCAAGCCCAAATTCCCGCTCCAAAAATAACGAGTAAGATACCTAAGATAAATAGAACTAACCAGTGAAAGGGAAGTGGAGCATTAGGTTTTAATGCAACTAAAAATGTTAAAACAACAATAACTAACCCGACAATAAAATTGAGAACTATATCTAATCCTAATAAGGGATCAATAAATCCATAACTCGGGAGTCCCGCTAAATTAAGGATCAATGTTGCTAATCCTACTAAAGCCCCAACTATCGTCAAGAATTTCATTATTTGTTCGTTTTTGTAATGTTTACCCATATTTAATCATTTTATTCTTTGTTCGTTTTTGTAATGATTACCCATATTTAATCATTTTTTTTTTTTCTTATAAATGGCTCTTTGATCTTAATTCTATATCTTATTAAATTCAGAATTTCAAAGGTATTATCCAGATATTTCTTTATTTTTAATTACAAAGGATTACAAAAGACTATGTGATTGAGGATAAAATACTAAGATATAAAGAAAATTTAACTTTAGCTCGAAATCTGGCTAAAAAGCAATACGCTGATCACAGTTACTATGAAATAATGGTTTGCAAGCTCGAAAAAATGTTAAATTTTTATGAAAATTTAAGAGTTTGGAAAGAAGAGTTAGAAATATAGAAATTCTTACTTCTTTACTATTCTATTCAGATTTAATTCTCAAATAAATTCAAATTAAATTCCGTTTTTAGAATTTTAAATATCTTTTGCATAGGTAAACCCATTACATTTGAAGGAGACCCTCGAATTTCTTTAATAAATAAACTAGCTCTATCCCTAATAGAATATGCACCGGCTCTACCTTTCCATTCTTCAATTTTAATATAGTTCCGAATGTCATCATCAGATAAATCCAAAAAAGTAACAATGGTAATATCGTAATCAACTATAATTTTAGGATCATCTACACTTGTTAAAGCTATACCTGTTATGAGGTTATGTGAGCGATTGGCTAGAGATTTTAGTATTTGAAATGCTTCCTTTTCATTTTGGGCTTTTCCAATGATTATACCATCAAATTCCACGATTGTATCAGCAGCAATGATTATTGTTCCTATCTCTTCGCTTTTTAATAGTTCTTTTGCTTTCAATGCTTTAGCCTTGGCTAATTCTTTAACCAAATCGATTGGGTTAGAATATTGATCTTTGTAATCGCTTTCGTTAATGTTTGTTTCGAGAATTTTAAAAGAAATATTCAGCCTATCAAGTATCTTTGATCGATCAATAGATTTTGATGCTAATATGATTTTCTTCATAATTGTAATTGTAAAATAGTGTATTTAAAGAATGAAACCACTATCTTTAATATAAGGAATTAATATATTAAATTTGAAACACACATGACAGAGTTTTTATATTGGTTTCTATTAATTTTATTTTCTTATTTCATCGTTTTATTTAGTTATATGCATTTTTCATATAAAAAAGAAGTGCTTAACAATTTTTTAGGATTTAGCGGTTTGTTTTTAACATTTACGATAACTATCATTGTAGTTCTATTAATGTTTCAAGAAGCGTCGCTTTATATAAACACCATTCCAATTTTTTCTCTTGCGTTTGGACTCCCACTGCTCATAATTGGAGCTATTATCTTAATATCAACATTCCTTTTATCTCTTTATAAATTTATTTTTAAAAATAAAGACTTCTCAAGGTTCTGGAATTCAATTGAAGAAAAAACTAATAATAGGAGCAAATTAAGAGCGGACACTTATAGAAAAATCCCTCATGTATTAATTTTCGTAGGTTTACTTTTTATTTGGTATTTAGGTGTAATTTTTGTACAGAATCTTTCGGGTTCTATTATTGGAATGATTCCATCTGAGAACAATATGCTTCATTTGTTCTTAACACTAATAATTGTACCCAATAGCATAACTACGGTATTATTTTCCTTGGGATGGTTCTATTATCTTTTATTTTTCTTCTTCTACGGATTCAGTCTCATCATTTTAGCCAACGAATTTACAAGAAAAGCTAAGATTTTTGGCTTTCCATTTAATTTTCTCTGCAAGATCTTACTGTGTGAAGAAGAGAAAAGAAGTTATGGCACATATCTTTATTTTGCTATTGGACAATTGGTTGCGGCTTTATTAACGCCCCCTATAGTGTTTTTAACTATCTTAGGAATAAGTTCTTTAGCAGACTTAGCAACTAGCCAGGTAGGAATAAGATTCGGAAAGAATAAAATTAAATGGAATAACGAGAAATCTTGGCAAGGTACGATAGCTGGATTAGTAGTGTGTTTTATTATATGCATCCTGTTTATTGGATTTTACTGGGCAATTATCTTTACTCTTGCCTTTTTAGTTTTTGATATCTTTACCAGGAAACCGTTAGATATTTCTGATAACCTCTTAGTTCCGATTGGTTGTAGTATAATTTTCCTGTTGATAAGGTTTTTTGGGAATTTAGATTACTATACAATTATTTTAAATTGGTTTTAAAATGTGATGATAAAAATAAATTAAAAAATGTGCGACTTTTACCATTAAAAATGAATTATTTGCCTACTACATTAATTTTCATTGGATACTCAATATTAACTCTAATTTACATTATAAAAAATAAAACAGAAAAGATCGAAAACCATTTGTTCGTAAACGAGATGCTGATAGCTTTTTTGTTTTTATTAGCAGGAATCCTTTTTCCTTTTATGATTCAGTATCACTCACCGTATTTGCCATTAGAGTCATTGAATTTCTTATGGTTCTTAACCTCTTTAATTTTTTTAATTGAGATAAGTGTATGGATTGCCACTTTATTATATAATACAATTGTTTCTAAAAAAAATCCTGAAATTATGGCAGAAAGGGATTATAATAATTATTGCGTGGAAGTGACTGAGAGATGGATTGACGATTTTAAGAGCGAATTCGGGAGAAAATTTCTACATTTATTTACTACATTTGTCATTCTTTTTTTTTGGTCGTTTGGAACTATTCTTGAAAATTTAGGTATTTTAAGCCAATTTAATTTAGATAATTATAGTTTTTCTCATTGGTTAATAATTACTATAGGATTTGGGTTTGTAATAATGTTCCAGGTTGCTGATCTTGCCCGCCTAAATAAATTCTATATGCTTCCTAATTGGGCTAAACGCTGGCTTTTATCGATGAGACCTGAGGAGCTCAATACTTTTTTAGCGTCTACACCTCTGGTTCTATCATTAATACCTTTCATTTTTGCCCCATTTCCGATCC
>JAGXNP010000252.1 GCA_019894885.1 Promethearchaeota archaeon
GTAGTAATCTAAAATTTTATCAATAAATTCAATAATTCGAAGTAGATCAAAAAAACCATATATCGAAGCTGATTTTAAAAACGATTTGAAGCCTTCTTCTATAAAATTATCAAAAGCATGAAGATATGACCCTAAGTCGCTGCTATAGGCTGATTGGAGAAATTCAAAAAGTTCTAAATACAGATTGTTTTCTATGGCAGTCTTTAGGTATTTTTCAATTATAGGCTCACAATCTTTGTTATTAAATATGGCTTTATTAAGATAATTCAAACCTTCGATACAATTATTATTTTCAATGGAAGTATTAGCTAATTCTAAATAATTTTTACTTTTTTTCTTAGAGCTATAATCCTCAGATGTAAGGTTGAAAATAGTAATATTATTTAAGATACTTTTTGAAATTGACGGTTTTACCATTAATAAAAGAGTAATTAAATGAGGACACGCCTTTTTATCGATATCTATTCCAGAAAAAAAGATATCACAATCATGAAAAATTTCATTTCTTTTCTCATCAATAATTAAATGATACTCGCGTTCATCATCAAAAATGATTGCTCTTATCTCTATCGGATTTTCTTTCAACGAGATTATATTAATTTTATTTATTGGGAAATTTACTGATTCCTCGTATTTTTCGACTCCGAACCTTTCAGATATTATTTCAGATACTAATTTTTTAGTCATGGTTTTAAAATCTCGATTTAATAATCTCTGAGATAAGTTTGGGAAATTCTTTCCAGTCTTTAATTGTTAAAAGTTGTCCTCCGGCTATTTTTACCATTTTTTGTGCTTCTTTTAAATTATAGGAGGATTCTGGAGAAATTAAAATGAAATCTACGTTTAAGGAACGAAATTTTCTTAATTCTTCTTTAGCCTGTTGAATATCGTAAATTTCTGCATCAGTAAAAAGAACATTTAATTTTTCACGAGAGCTAGAATTTTCTTTAAATTGCTTATTTGCCCATTCTAAAGCACTTTGAAGCCGTGTACCTCCCTTAGCAGAAACAGTAAGTAAATCATCTGCTAATTTTTCCAAATCTATCTTTTCCGACAATTTCTTTAATACATGCGTATCTGACTCAAAGAATGCAATACCAATTTCGTCTTTTCTCATGCCATATACTAACATCGTCACACAAATTGCCATATATGCAAGTTTCTCCCCTGTCATAGAGCCACTGATATCAAGTTCAAAACAGAACGAGCGTAATCCCTTCGCAGTCTCGTAAACATAAAAGTCGTCGTAATTGATGTGATCCAATTTCTTGCCTTTTTCTAAAAGGTTAAATATTGTTTCCTCTAAATCAATGTTTTCAAAATCATCCCCGATGGAATATGGCCTTACTACATTAATAGGTATTGTACCCGTTGTTGCGCTACCTAATCGTGCTCTGGAATAGTAGACACCCAAATCAATTAACATTTTTTTTGCTAATTCTTTTACTTTCACTTTAACCTTTTCAGGTAAACTACTCCGATGAATAAACCATTGTTTAAGGAGATTTTCGCCGCTTCCAGCAGATAAACAAGAGATTACTTTATCTTGGCCTTCTTTTCCCCCAATCTGTTGAGCTCCTTTTAATGCCTCACTCATATTATAATGACCAATAGCAGCTAAGGCATCACGGTTATCGTTGGCTAATGCGCTGCTTAGTAATTCTTTGATCCTTTCTTTATTTAGTTGATCTTGCAGTTGGTTAATCAAATTGCTAATCCTTTGAAAATCGGAGACTTTTTCTTCAACTATTTTTTTTAGCAGTTGATAATTAGGTTCCACAAGTTCATATATATCCGCTTCTGACATGCCTAATTCTTTTCCAATTCTTTTAATGTCATCAGCGTTAGGGCTTAAACCAATTTTCCTTAAGAACTCAGTTGCATTTTTTAATTGATCTGGCGTATCACAAGCCTCTAATGTTTGAGAAATTAAATCGGGCAATTTTTGGGATAATTTCTGACTACATTGAATATTTGGACAACTATTCATTAATTGCTGTATCTGATGTGAAAGCGATTTTAGAGCTTCGAACTTGATGTTTTGATTGTTTGCTTCCTTTATAGCATTTTCAAGGGCTTGATTAAATAAATTACTCCATGCTTTATTTGATAAGGCATTTTTTGTTAAAGATTCTAATGATAAATTTATCTGTGAATTTAAAGATTGCTGATCGAGCTTATTAAGTAACTCTTCTCTTAAATTGGTTCCAAAATACTGATCTAATGAGTCAGCTAGATTGAAATTATGCTCAAAGGAAGACTGGTTTAAGGAACTGTTTAGGATTTTATCTTGATCAAATTTAGGTGTTTCACCTAATGTTTTCGCAGCATTAAATAGTTGATCTAAATTATTAATCTGGTTTTGTAGTTGATTTTTGACCTGTTCTATCTGGTCCTGTATATTTTGATTGTCTGATGTTTCCCCAATAAATTTTATAGATTTTAAAAGATCATCAAGTTTATTTGCATTAATTAACCTCGTTAAATCCTCTAGAATGTTTTGATCAGTGAGAGCCTTACTTGCAAGTTTTTCCCATTCTCGTATGGATTCTTGCTGAATCATGTCGTTTAAACCTAAATTAGAACCAGCTTTTAAATCTTCCGGACTCAATGAGTTAATTTTTTGTTCTAACCTTTTTTGCGCTTCCTGTATCAACTCTTCTAAAGAAGAAATCTCTTCTTTATATAATTCTGAATCATCATTAAAAAAATTTAAAGCAGATTTATAAGGTTCTTCTT
The DNA here is from genome assembly GCA_019894885.1 of Promethearchaeota archaeon. GTDB lineage: Archaea > Asgardarchaeota > Lokiarchaeia > Sigyniarchaeales > SOKP01 > SOKP01. Next base: position 2,740 of record JAGXNP010000252.1, read on the forward strand.
CTCGTTTAATACTCAATTCTTCCAAAAATTCCTCTAATTTTTGGATTTTATCCGTATCTATTGATTTAGTCATCTCAATTTCATCGATCATTTCTTGAAGTTTGTCCAATTCTGATTGAATATCGGTTCCTAGAAGATCTTCAGCAGATTCGCCTTCACCATAATCATCACCATTAAAAAAGGAATCTATGAAATCTTTTTTGTAATTTGGAAACAAAATCTGAAAAGCAATATCTTTCGCTAACTCTTGATTGTCAGGGAAAGAAGTAACAGTGCTAATTTCAATATAATCATTTGGCGTAACCAAACCATTACGATAATATCTCGATAAAATTAATTTAGGAATGGACAAGACTTGACGTGAAGAGGGGATTTGCACAATTTCACGATGTCTTCGCATTTTTCGAATGAAATCTACAGCAAATTCACATGGATTTTCAGGAAAAACTCCCATAAA
>JAGXNP010000253.1 GCA_019894885.1 Promethearchaeota archaeon
ATAATAGGATTTTTTACTCTTTTTCCATCCGGTTGTTTTTCCTTTTCCAGCCCTTTGACCAGCTTTTCGGTGTTGACCAACTCTTCCGTACCCTACCGTACGAGTTCCTCTCATTTTTCGAATTTTTTTGGGAAATTTTCTCGTCATTTTATTTAACCCTCTTAATTACATCATTTTGTGAATTAATTCGTTTATAAACTGGTCAACGTAACCTAGAGTTCCGCCTTCGTGATAGTGTTTTTTGATTGTTCCCCGATGTCCTTTTCTTGGTGGGTGTAATCGAAAGACAGGTTTGATTCTGAAGATATCTTGTTCTCGATATTTGATTTCTCCAGAAAAAAGTGCTTTTGAAAATTCTTTCAAATCTTTGTACTTAGTTAGATTTTTAATATGTTCATCTGTGAGTGGTTTATTTCCTTCAACTTTTCCTCTGGTTCTTAACAAGCGTAAGAGCGTTTTTTCGTCAATTTCGCCGTAGGCAATATAATCTTTGCACTTTTTAAGCATGCCTATGTAACTCGTTTCGCCCCATATAAGGACTCCATGGTTTACTTTGTGCATTCTTAGCATTTTTAATGTATCTAATATTGTGCGTTTCATTCCTGGCGCTCCCCTTATACGAATTGCAAAGTACAACGCAGGGGGTTTCGATGTTTTAGTTTTTGATTTTTTACTTACAATTACATTATTTTCAGCCATCATTTACACCACTCATCAGTTATAAATTAAAATTAAATTTATGAGCATTCTTAAGAGCATTAAAGGTAGCTTTCACTAGGTTTTCGCTAGTCCTTGTATCTCCGAAAGATTTACTCCATATATCTTCTATCCCAGCCAACTTTAACACTTGTTTTACCTTATCTGCACAAACTAATCCAACTCCTTGTGGAGCAGGAATTAAGTGTATTTTGACAGAACCACACTTCCCATCTATTTTAAAAGGTACGCTATGAGTATGACCACAGCCACACTCTTTACTACCACACCCCCTTAGAACAGGTACAACTGATAATTTAGCTTTATCAATTGCTTTCCTAATTGCTGGCCCTACCTCTCGTGATTTCGCAGAACCTATACCTATAAAACCGTCTGTTCCAACGATAACTACTGCTTTAAATCTAGAACGTTGACCACTAGCTGTCATTTGCTGTACCATATTTATAGTTACAACGCTTTCTTGAAGTTGAGGAAGAAGAACATTAATTATTTCTTTTTCTTTTACAACAAGATTGTTTGCAAATATTTTATCTAATGTAATTAATCCGCTTTGTACGAGTTCCCCAAGTTTGGTCTTAGGAATCCAACCTTCATTAACATTTCTCTGATTTCTCTGTCGACTCATTTAATTCACCTTTTAAGCATTATCTTCAATATGCTTTAATGTATTGGAAATAACTTTACTAATTTTTAATGGATTTACATTATTTTTTTTTAAATAACCTGAGAAAACTTGCTCGTATTTCTCTGGTTCCTCGCTTTTTAGAAGATTTGCATATCTCTCAATGTGAGAGCCATTGACAGTTTCTTCGATATTTTCTGGGAAAAAATCCTCGTTATAAGGAATCTCTAAACCAGAATTAACAATTCCTTTAAATGCTGCCAACACTCGATTCCTGTGATAAAATATTCCCAAATCAAGGATTGCTTCTTGAACATTTTGTTTTTTTGCTCTTGTTCCTGCTAGAAATCCTGTTAAGTATGCTGCGGGAATGTTTCCAGTATTTGCATTCCATCCAAATTTGGTTGTTAATTCTTTAGAATGGGCAGAGACAATAACTTTATCTCCTCCTAACTTAGATTGAATTATCTGTACAATGATATGATTATTTGACGCCCTAATTACAGCTCTTAATTTTTTGGATTTTAATAATTTTAGTCTTTTGTGATAATTTGTTTTTCCTTCTGCTCTCCTTCTGAATGGTCTTCGATATCTTGGTCCTTTTGCCATTTTTTATCGACCTCTTCTAATTAAATCTTTTTCTTTAATGTGACGGTTCATTTGCGCAACGCTAGTAAACATTCCGCCTTTTGCGTTTTTATATAGCTTTCTATAAGTTGCTGTAGTAATCAATTTTCGATCTCTTAATTTTTTAAGCTCCCGTCTCTGAGGGCGAATTCGATTCATCCACATTTTTTTCTTTGGAAATCGGGCATTTTTTGTACCTTTTCGTTTTCCTAAACCTCTCGCCCTTCCTTTTTTCTTGCGTTCATGAAGTAGGTTCTTTCTATATTTTGAATTGCCTTTTTTATATTTTTTTATAATAATACCTTCTTTAACCAAATTGCGGATGTCTTCTCGAGTGATTGCCATTTTTATTTCATCTATTAAGTATGGATCGAAATAAACCCGGTTTTCCCCACATTTCAATATTTCCGCTGCCATTCTTTTCTGGGCTTTTAAACTCATTTCTTATCACATGTAATTATATAATTATGAGAATTTTGTTAGTCCTCGTCTTCAACTAAATCTTCATCATCCAGATCTTCAATAGAAGATTTAAGGGCTGCTTCTAAACTATCTATCTCTCCTTGCGATATTCCTATATTAAGGACTTTAAATCCTCTACTTTGAGCATAATCTATTAAATGTATTCTTTTTTTAACGCCTAACTTAGTAGAAATTTTAATTGCGTGTTTTTTATTATTTAAATTATTCAAATCATCAATGGTTACGACTCTTACTTCTTCATATCCTGATGGATGTAAACCACGTATCTTTTTAGGTCCTCTATAACCAACTGAAGGTGATTTGACTCCTGATTTAGATTTTATTCGAGTTCGTGAATCAATTCCTCTTGCTTTTCGCCAAGAATCTTTTACTCTTACATATCTCCAAGATTCTACTCTCCTAAAGGAGGGGCGCTTCTTATTCATTTTTTTCCTGAGTTCTATTAATCTTTTTTGTTCCATATCTAGTACCTCTTTTTATTTTACCTCCCAGGTAACTTGGTCTCCGCTTTGAATTTTATAGAGGTATACCCCATCTTGAAAGACTCTGGGGTCTTTCTTTCTTATTCTGCAAGCTTTTTTTATGTTCGCAGCAGTCTGACCTAACGTTTCTTTATCAGGCCCGGTTAATATTACATCCTCGCCGTCAACTTTAACTTCTACATTTTTTAGATATTTAGTAACTCTTGGAGCTCTTTCTCCAAGGAAGTTAACAACATGAATTT
>JAGXNP010000254.1 GCA_019894885.1 Promethearchaeota archaeon
GTCATAGCGCTTCGCAAATAGTAATAATGCCAAAATACCTCGCGATTTATCCAAGCTTCGTCAAGGATTTGTAATTGTATCCTACTAGCTCTCCATCGCTCACAAGATTCTTTAAGCTTTGTGGATGTGTTAGTCTTGTATTTATTAATCAATAATTCTAGCTCGGAATTATCGGGTAGATATCCGTATAGAAAAGAAAAAGTACAGCTTTCACCTGGGTTCAAACTTACTTTCTGCTCTAAGAACATGGAGCTTTCTACTCCTGTCGAGTTAATGATATTATTTAGATCGTTTTTCAAACCATCAGGAGATTCAACGCTACCTATACCAAAAAAATCTCTGCTATTCGTTTGCATTCCACTGATTTCCGAGTCTAAGGAGACTAAAAATGTTTTGGGAGGAAATTTATCGTCATAACTAGGTTGAAGGTTGTTCGGATCATATACCTTTTTCAGATTTTCAAAATATCTTTTATCTACAATTCCTGTGCGATTCTCGATTGGTTTGAATTCATGTTTGAGTTTATTGCTTGATTCGTGTCGGACATCTCTCGGATGTTTATTGGATGTTTTCGAAAGGATTCCCGCAAAAGCAGCAGAAGAAAACTGATATGTGTAACATCCCCAATATTCGATCCAACGCAAATCTACTCGTTTTTTTCTATTATTGGTAATTATAACCTGAGAAATTACCACGGGATCATCCCCAAACGGTGCGAAAATAATTTGATTCACTGAATATCCTTTTCCACTCACTTTTTTTTGAAGATAACCAATTCCAAAAATTCGTTCAAATATATCTGCATTTCCTGGATAATATGTGCTCAAATAATCATCGTTATCTGTTAGATAACCAAAACCTCCAGCATACTGACCTTGCTCTGGATTAAACTCATTTAAATATTTTGGACTTCCTTCATCCTGTCTTACTTGGACATATCCGTAATTCGAAGCTACAGCAACCAGCCTATCGTTCCCAACTTGATGAAGGTGTTCTGTATTTGAACGCCACTTTTTGTTCATTGGAGTTATAGCTTTTGGATCGTTAATTTGGTCGCATGTATAACGATATGCTGGCAATCTAAATTCATCTTCAATCCATTCTCCGAAATAACCGGAACCAAATTCTTTTTTACTCATTTTATTAAGATTCCTTTTTTTCTATTTTTAATATTATTTAACAATTTATTAAAATCCACAATCTCGTATAACAGATTTGCTTATATTAGATGTTTTATTGAATAATTTCAAGAGTAGATCAATTTTAATATCACTGAAAGAGTTGTCGTGCCATAAATTATTTAATTCGTTTGGATCTTCCTTTAAATTATATAAATCTCCATGATTGCTAAAAATGGTAATTCTCCATTCATCTGTAACTAAAGTTCTCGTTTTTTCATTATTGTGATCGTCATCCATTTCAATAAGAACATCATTCTCTACAGTTTCTTCAGGATTTTTTAATACGGGAATTAAGCTTTTTCCTTGCATAAAGTCAGGGATAGGAATTCCTGCTAATTCTAAGATTGTCTCTGGAATATCAATAGAACTAGCTAAAGTATTGCAATCTTTATTTGTTTGCCCATTTGGTACCTTAATTAAGAAAGGAACTTTAATTAAACCCTGATATAAAAATGGTCCTTTAAAGAAGAATCTGTGGTCTCCCCCGAGATCACCGTGATCTGTAGTGAAAATTATAACAGTGTTTTTGGATAAACCAAACATAGTTAAAGCATCTAAAACCTCCCCTACAGCGTCGTCAATCATTTTTTCCATCCCATAACTGGCTGCAATTATAGATTTAGCGTCTTCTTCTGTTAAATCTTTAGGATTAGGAAAAATTCCTTTTTCAGTTCCCTCACTTGCTATAGTAGTATTGTAGTGATTCCTATTGAATTCTGTACTATTTTTATGATTATCGTTAAATGTTTTAGGTAAAATCACATCTTCTGGTCTATACATATCAAAGTATTTTCCAGGTGGTGAGAATGGGTGATGAGGGTCTGGAAAAGAACAGAAAACAAAAAAGTTTTCTTTTGGATAAGTCCCCTTCGAAAATCTTTCTAAGAATTCAATTGTGTTTTCTTTGACAAATGTAGTGGAATAAAGCTCCTCTGGCACTTTATGCTTTAACACTTGTAGATTTACTAGAGACTCTGCTGTATTAAAACTTATATTAAGTTTCGTTTGGATCATATTATCTGGATTACTTAACTTTATCCTAAGAGGTTTTCCTAAGGAGGGATCTCTTTCTATCTTTTTTTTTACCCAATTTATGTAATCTGGATGGCCACATAGAGGCCCATGCCCCGAAACAAGCTTTACTTCATCCAATCCAAAATAGGGTGAATAATTAGTTAAATTACTATATTGTCTAGAGTGAGCAAATTCTTGACTTTTAGTGGCGTTTTGAAAACGACCTGAGTTTGCTCCAAAATAATTTAGATGAATTTTCCCGAAACTCGCTGTATGATAAATTCCTGAATTAAGCAATATATCAACAAAAGTATTTGAACCTTGAGGTAAATTTCGTCCATTAGTAGTTACTCCGTGAACTGAAGGATATTGTCCAGTGTAAATGGTACTTCGATTAGGCATACAGATGGGATTATTGCAATAAAAATTCGTAAATTTAATTCCCTCTTTAGCGATACTATCAATATTGGGTGTTTTTAAGACCATATTGTTATTGTAGCAACTTAAATGATCTAATCGCTGTTGATCTGTTAGAATAACTAGAAAGTTTGGTTTTTGGCTAATTCTAATCACACTTTAAAATTTTCAAATATGTATTCAATAAGATTAATATGATACAAAATTAAAGCCAAAATAAATCTTTTTATACTCCTAACTCAAGACTATAGTAATAAAAAGAATTTAGAAAAAATGATTATGTCTGTTAATAATTTACCAAAAAAGCAAGTTTCGGGTTATATAATGGGTATGGTTCCTCTAACCATAATCATTGGTGTCTTTCGATTAGGATACATAAAATTTTTTTATGATTCACTGGGCTTAAACGAGGTTCTCTTCGTAGTCGGAATGACTATTTTTATGATTATCAACATGTTAAATGATCCCCTCATTGGTCAATGGCAAGATAATACTGATGTGAAAAAATGGGGTAGCCGAAGAATAGTATATATTAAATGGTTTAGTCCACT
>JAGXNP010000255.1 GCA_019894885.1 Promethearchaeota archaeon
TTAGAATGGAGGGAAACATATTTGGCGACATTCCAATAGATCTTGAATTACGCCTTTCGGTAGAAGATTCTCCTAATTCTGCGGGAGTGGTCATTGATGCTATAAGATGTATTAAGTTGGCTCTGGATATAAATCACGGTGGTGTTTTATATAATCCTTCTTCGTACTTTATGAAACATCCACCAATACAATATAGTGATGATGAAGCATATCAACTTACAGAAGAATTTATAAAAGTCTTTTCAGAAGTAAAAATCCCTTTAATTGAAAAAATGATTAAGCAAAATGACATTGAGTAACATTGGAATGTTATTACATCCAACTATTTCACTACTAAATGCTAGTGCCATAGATTATGGAAAAGATTTTAAATTTTATACAGAGGGTGCAACACCTCGAACTTGTGAGATTCTAGAATTTATTCAGAATGAAATTAATAAGATCTTTAAAATTTTAGGGTTAAAAGATTTTAGATTTTGCAATTGGGTTAATAAATCCTATGGGGTTCAAAAGAAATGCATCTATGATGCTATTCAAACTATAAAAGCATATGAAAATATAACAGCACCAAAACACTTAATAACAAGATATTTCACTGAAGATGTACCTACTGGTTTAGTACCAGTTTCGTCTTTAGCTAAATTCTTGGACATTAAAACACCTATAATTGATTCTGTGATAAATCTTTCTTCACTATTATGTGGAATAGATTTCAGAAAGGAAGGAAGAACAATAATCGGATTAGATCTCGAAGAGTTCATTAATAAACGAATTAAAACTGAAGAATTAATAAATTTAAGAACAAAGCAGGAAATTCCTACAAATAGCATCTGGATGGAATAAGAGCCTACAATCTATATTTATTACTTCGTCTAAAGATGTTGAAAATTCCATGAGATGATTACTCAATATCATACCAGGCTATTCTGATATTGACTTAAAGAGAATTCACACGGAAGACGACGATAATTCTGTAAAAAAGCCTGAATGGGATTAAAATTAAAAAAACTACTTTTTACCTTTTTTCTCCTTAAAAATTTAAAATTTACATAAGGTTAGATCATCTGTTTTGGTTTGATTAATTCTCCCTTTTTTGGATATAACCCAAGATTTTTATTAAGAAGAAAGAAATAAAAAAGAATTCCCTATCGTGCAAAAAGGGAATTGGATATTTAGATGTTTACTTTAAGGAGATTATTATAATTAAGTTATTTAAATAAGTATTTAATCAAATTAATTTCTTATATCAAACGCTAAAAATTTAGTATTATCAAAATTAGATGAATTGTTTCTTGTAAGGAGGGCTTATACCTCTGAGGGAAAAACCCATAATTGCCATAACTGTCCAATTTATCGTCTAAAATAGAATCAATAGCTCGGAGTAACTCATTTTTTCCAACATTTATGTCTCCAAAGATACATATTTTTAAGACTAAATCCTTATTGTTGGAATCAAGTAAAACCTAACTTATTTCTTGACGGAATTTAGACGAAGAACAAGCGTTTGGTGGGGATTACTTTCAATTTTTTATGTAGAGGAAGCCTTTTTCAAATCAGTTAATGTTTTTTGTAACGCCTTTATTTCCGTGTTTACATCTTTAATTCTCTTCTTTTTTTCGCTATCTAGTTCCTTCAATTTTAGGTTTAATGTTTTCTCTTTTTCATTAATTAATTTTACCGATTCTTTTTTTAATCCTTTTACAGAAACATTTGATTCCTTCTTTTTTAAACTCCATTCATCAGCTTTTTCTACTGCTTCATTTAACACTTCTTGTTCGGCATTTAGTTTAGACTTAATCTCGTTGAGTTTAGGGTCGAACTCCAGCTCAACTTCGCTTTTAATAGAAGAGCTCCTCTCTTTAAATTCTACTTCATTTTTACTTATTTCTTCCTTTTTTGAATTAATTTGGTTTTTAATTTCATCTTCCGACATTAAATTACACCTCATTTAATATTTTTAACAATTTGGGCACTATAAGCCCAATTATTAATTATTTGGTTCGTATTTAACTCTTAGTATTTCTACATTTCTCTACGGAAAAAGGACGAACATAATTAAATTGACCCTCTCTGGATTTTTAGAGGTTATTCTAGTCCTTTTCTTTAACGTTATGGAATGGATAAAACATGCTAAATGATGATCCAAAGAAATCTAAAAAACAATTTGGTCCGAAAACAGGAGATCCAGAGAAGTTTGAGACATGGGAAGAATTCTGGAATGCGTGGGTTAATCAAATTCAATTTATGATCAAAAACACCGCTGAAAATTATAATCTTCTAGAGCAGTTGAGATCAGAATTTTTACCCACTCCTTATGTATCCACAATTGTAAGGGGATGTGCTGAAAAAGCGTTAGATGTGCGTAGTGGAGGCCCAGAATTAAGATTTATCACAATTGAAGGCGTAGGATATGCTACAACTGTAGATTCATTATTAGCAATTAAAAAGAAACAACGGCCAAGAATAACTTAAAACCTTTGAGTCATGAAATCGGGCGATAAATCGTTCTTATTTACCATGTTCTTAGAAGAAGAAGGGTTTACCATTAGAGTGAAAACGTGGGGCATGAAAGCGGTAGAATGCTTGAAAATAGTGAACGACAGGGATTTAATTTCTATAGCCAACCTAGCCGTTAAAGAGAGCAAGTATATCGCAGAGAAAGAGCTTGTGTTCGCGAAAAATTCGAGTATATTGTTGATCTAATTAGTTGAGAAAATCAAAAAATTCGATCATAATATAAGCTTAAATTAAGTTATGTTCAATAATTAATAAAAATAGATAAAAATAGGATTTGATCTACAAGCTAGTGATGTATTGTGGAAGATAAGTCAGAAGTAGATAACTTAAATCGAATTCAACAGTTAGCTTTAGTAATTGAGGATATTAAAAAAGAACTGGAAGGGAAAGATTCGAGCGTGCCCAAAGAAGACCTCCCTGAATACTCTATAACTATATTTTCTTTAGAGATTTCTGTTTTGAGGTGTTAAAAATTAGGGCTCGAGCCTGTATAAAGTGTAGAGAATATATAATTATCCATCCAAATAATCCAGAAAATCAAAATCTTATAAGGCTTTTTGAAGTAAATCATAAAGGCCACACACTAATAACCTTAGAT
>JAGXNP010000256.1 GCA_019894885.1 Promethearchaeota archaeon
CATTAGTTCAGCGAGTACTTTCTAGGAAGAATCTCAATTCTTTAGAAATGGCAAGAGTAGCTATAATCGGGACAGAACTAGAGAAATATTATAAGCTGGGACTCTCGGACATGCTTATATTAAGGAAACTCAATAATAAGTTCACTTTAACCGAAATCAGAGACATGACTATATTGATTTGGGGTCGTGATCCCGATTCCGTGAGGTTAATGCTCCATATTGGTGTGTTGAAAGGAACATGAATATCGCAATATCATTGTTAAATAACAGTTTTCCGTGTAAATTAAGTTTTACATGAGTTTAAAGTGAGAATTCTACTCTAATTTATTCATGTATTTCTCTGTATTTACTGGAGAAGATGCAAAAGTATGAGCTTTTTATAGTTTTAATTTAAAAATCTATCATGGGAATTCCCGATCACTCTGCAATTGTATCAAAAATAAAACCAGCACCTGAGAAAGCGAATATTCACAATCTCTTTATCTTTAACAAATCTGGAATATGCATCTATGGTTTAAATCTCACTAATCTTTACCCTATAGAGCAAGAACAGCTTATCTCTTCATACTTTACCGCCCTAATGTCGTTCACCAAAGAATTGATTGGAGAAAAAATTAAAACCATAGAAATTTGCGGTGGAATTAAATTGGTAGTATTTGAAAAAAAATCATTATTTTACAGCATTCTTTGTAGTACAATTGAAAATATAGAGTATCTTGAAGAGTTAATTTCTAAAATTGAATCGCAATTTTTAATTTATGTTAATAAAAATAACATTAAGACGGATTTAGAATATGTTTACGACGAGCATTTAAACTATCTCATAGAGGATATTATCAAGGAGCCTTTTAACAACGAAATCGATATGCTCAGACAAAAAGAAGTAATAAATTTCCTTATCGATTTTAAGTTAAATGACGATATTAAAGGTGTTGTTCTTTTAACTCATAGAGGGAATCTAATTTACTCATCAATAAATGACAATTTGTTGAAGCCATTCTTAAAAGAAGTGGATTTTAGGGTGAAAATATCGAATAATTCTATTTTAAAGTTATTCTATACTTCTAAAAACAAGGAGTTAATTTTTTCTGAAAATATTAACGATTTGTTTATAGTTATTCTTATATTTGAAAGTAAAATTAGATTTGGAATAGCTGAGTTTTATTTACAGAAAGTCGTAAGGAAAATTAAGAACTTAATTGGAATGTAAATAATGATAATGTTAAGTTAATACTGGATAATCCAAACCTTCACACTTAAAATGGAAAAGCTGTAAACAACGGTTCTTTATTATTTATAAAATGCAAATTAAAATATCATTATAAATAATAAAATGTAAAAACCTCAAGTGAAATTTAATATGACTAAATCGGAAGAGGGATTAAAATCAGCATTTGCTGGTGAATCCCAAGCCAATAGGAAATACTTGGCTTTTGCGAAAAAAGCTGAGCAAGAAGGTTTTCCCGGTGTAGCACGCTTATTCCACGCTGCTGCTGCCGCCGAAACGGTGCACGCACACAATCACCTGCGGGCCTTAGGGGGCATCAAATCAACCGCTGAAAACTTAAAAGGAGCAATTGAGGGGGAATTTTATGAGTTTACAAATATGTATCCGGAATTCATAGAAGAAGCAAAAAATGAAGGAAACAAAAGCGCTGAACGTTCTTTTAATTACGCAAATGATGTAGAAAAAATACACCATGAATTATACAAAAAAGCATTAGAGTTAGTGGAAAATGGGAAAGATTTAGAAGACAAACCAATGTATGTCTGTTCTGTATGTGGATATACTCATCAAGGAGACCCTCCAGATACATGTCCTGTCTGTAATTCTCCTAAAAAAGTTTTTAATAAAATCGATTAGATATTTATCTTTTTTTTTTTTAAATCGACCAAGGCTTATAACCATCCTGTATTTTGCGGAAATAATCATCAATTGAGAATCCCATTTCCTTTTCAACCCTTCGCAACGCTCCCATAGTTGCACCATTAGCGTAATACCGTAAGAGCAATTCGGAAATAGATGAATCGCCTAACGAGATAAGTGTCTGTAATCTCGCAGCATTCACTATTCTTTTAACATCCTTAAATTTAATTTTAATTGACGAGAGTCTTCTTAATTCATTTTCTAATGTTTTAAACCTCTCTAACAAAATATTTAGATTTTCAGATAAATAATAATAGCATTCATTCTCATACGGAGTGTTTAATTTAGGAATAAATGGGTTAATATTTACTTTTAGCTGTTTTCCAGTAAATCCTAACTTTTCAATAGACTTTAAGAGAGTGACTATTTCTAAAATATCTTCATCAGTCTCCCTGGGTAATCCTATTAGAAAATAAAATTTTATATTTTTAATTTTGGACTTGCGAATCATCTCAATTGCGTGTAAAATTGAATCGTTAGAAACTCTTTTGTTTAAGTCATATCTTAGCGAATCATTACCAGTTTCAGGAGCTATTGTAATAGTTTTTATATCGCTTCGCTCAAGGATTTGAATAATTTGGGGTGTAATATGTTCAATTCTTATAGATGGTATGCTAAGGCGTTTACCCGATTTAAGTATAAACTCACAAATTTCAGAAAATCTGGGATGTGAAGAAACACATGAACCTATAAGGCTAAATTTTTCAAAATTTGAATATTTCAATCCATTTTTAATCGATTTGATAATTTCATCGTAACTTTTATTTCTGAAAGGATAGTTATGAAAAGAAGATAAACAAAACTTACAGCGAAAAGGACACCCCCTATTTATTTCAACTAAATAGTTCTCTTCAAAAATTTTTTTATTATTTTCACTTTTCGATAATAATTGATATGCTGGAGTAGGTGATTGATTCAAATTTTCCAATACTGCACGATTTACAGGATTATCTATACTTGGGATATAAATACCTTCAATTTCTGAAACTTTGTTTAAAAAATCTTCAGTAGAATAATTGTTGGTTTTGAATTCTAAAAATTTATCAAAAAAATCTTTCAGGTTTGGCTCAGCATCTCCAATAAAAAAAAGATCAAACACTTTACTCATTGGTAAGGGATTAGAAGTTATAGCAGGACCACCACCTATTATT
>JAGXNP010000257.1 GCA_019894885.1 Promethearchaeota archaeon
CCCCTAAGATACGCAGGAGATAATGGAGCTATGATTGCATGGACGGGAATTTTGAGGTATAAGTCTATTGGAGGAAATACTATCTCAGAAACCCAGATAAACCCGAAAGAACGAATGGATCAAATAACAATTCCGTGGAGATCTTAGGTGAAGTATTAAGATGTCGAACGAGATTATTGTTGAAAAACTCATACACAAAGGAGCAGAGGCTAGTCTTTATTATGGTTCTTGGTTCGGAAAGGAAGCAATTTTTAAAAAACGAATTCCTAAAGGATACCGCATAGAACAAATCGACAAGATTCTCTGCTATAATCGAACTCTCAACGAAGCTAAAGCGTTAATCAGTGTCAAAAACTATGGGGTGTTAGTTCCTCCCGTGTACGAAATTGATACTGAAAACTCGACAATCGTAATGAAATATATAAAAGGTGAAAAATTAAAGGATGTTTTACAATCGTTGACCGCTACAAAGAAAGTGCAATACTTAAGGGAAATAGGAAATTCTATAGCATATTTGCATAAAAATGGTCACATTCATGGTGATATCACTACAAGTAACATAATCCTAACTCCATCTCAAGAATTATTTATCATTGATTTTGGATTACACGACTACTCTGATTCAATTGAAGATAAAAGTACTGACATACATTTATTTAAAAGAGTATTGATCTCATCGCATGGAAGCGATTTTACTCTCTGTTTTGACACCTTTCTTGAAGGATATCGCGAGGGTTATGGGATAGAGAAAAAAATTGAATGTAGAGATATTCTAAAGAATATATCCGTAATTGAGACGAGAGGCCGATACGTAAAAAAAGAACATAGATTATAATAATAAAATTTTTTCAATTGAACTTAAATTGATAACATTAAATGTTCATTTTAAAGATAAAGGCATTAAAATTATTTACATCTGATAAAGAGCCCTTTAAAAGCCTCTAAATTTAGAGAGATAATTTTATATACAAGTTTAACTTATATTTTATTATCAAAAAGTTGTATTTAGTTAAGGGTTAATAATATCATATAACTTTTCTTACTCGTTATTACACTTCTCTGAACTTCATTTTGAAAACTAATAACTTTAGTGAATTCTATTTTGCCGAATCCCAAGAAAGAGAAAAAACCTGCCATGCAAAATATTACTATCAATATTCCTGACATATATGATACAAATATTCAAAAATTAATTAAAATGAAAATCGTTCCCAGCCGCTCAGAGGCAATTAGAATTGCTCTTAGGGAGTTCTTTCATAGTGAATACAAAAATATGCAATTATTAGGATTTTTTGACGATTAAAAAAGAAATAGTGTAAAAAAATTATCTATTTTTACGAATTTTTCGCGCTTCTCGTTCTACTTCTCGTAAGATAACGATATCGCTAACTTGTATTGGCCCCTTTACATTTCTCGTAAGAATTCGATTTCGATCTGGACCTTCAAGAATTCTTACCTTAATTTGGCTGATCTCACCAGTTAATCCCGTTCTGCCAACGATTTGAAGAACTTCAGCGGGAATCGAATAGTCTTGTGTTACTCTACCTTTTTCTTTTGATTTATCTATTTTTGCTAAGATAATTCACCAGATTATTTTTTTAATGCTTCTAACTTCTTTAAAATATCATCTAAAGCTTTATCGTTTCCAGTTCCTGCATTTTCAATTGCTATGGCTGAAGAAGCAATATTAATACGGGCTGCATTTCCTAGTTCTTTTTTCGTGGATACATAACCATATGGAATTGACTTTTCTTCGCATAACAATGGAACGTGAAATAAAATTTCTGGTGGGCTAACATCTTCTGCCATGATAACGAGTTTCGCAAGACTACGCTCTATTGATTTCGTTACTTCATTCATCCCTTTCCTTATTTTCGAATCTCGACTTCCGGAAATCGTGGATAAAACGTCTTTAATGCCATTTTTTAATGCGTCCGGGACTTTATATTTTATATAGCTCATTTTTTTCTCTTTCCAATATATATTTTTAATATATTATCATAAATCATCGATTTTAATGTAGTATTTAATAAAGGATATAAAATAAAATTTTTGGTTTGGAATAACAGTAAAATTTTTTTAGAATCATTCTCTTTATCATGTATCATGATAATTCCCATAAGATGTTTTTCGTGTGGAGCCCTCATCGCCAATAAATATAAGTCTTATCTAGAACTAATAGAAAAAGGCGAATCTGCAAATGATGCTTTTAAAAAGTTGCGTCTCGAAAGATTCTGCTGCCAACGTATGATTGTTAGTCATGTAGATTTAATAGATGATCTTTTAAGGTTCCCTAGATTGCAATAAGCTTAAAGAAAGAACAGAAATATTAGCTTTAAAAGACGATCTTTACCCCTTTTTAGCCAACTTAATTCCGTATTCTTTAATTTTTGATAAATCGTCTGCAATTGGACCTTTCATTCCCCCAACTTTTATTGATAACCCAGGAAGAGCAATGGTTGAATTTGGTAAATTCTCACTTAATTGCTTTTCCATCTTCTTAACAGCTTTTTCATAGTCTTTACTCATGTAGGTGTCAAAAGCAGCAAATGAATTGGCTTTTACGCTAGTACTGGCAAGATTTTTTATGAATTTTTTAATACTCTTTACATGGCTTCCCATATGGTTAGGAGATCCAATTAACATTAGATCGTATGTCTTATCTTCGTTTGGATCAAAATCTTTTACATTCGCAACCTTAGTTTCGTTGCCATCAACTGAGTTAATTCCATCAGCAATTAATTCGGCACACTGTTGAGTGTTACCATGTTTTGTATCGAAAACAATTAATACTTTCAATATAATATTTACCTTTTACAAAATTTAATTATTGTTTTATTTATAATTACAATAAATATTTAATTGTATTCATAAAAATTTTTAATTTTATAGGAATTGGTAGTTAAAATAATTGTTAAAGTCTTTCGTACATTGTATTTTCGTCATTCTTTGCCATATAATGCCGTCCATCTGACTTTACGAGGGTTTCGTTTCTGAACCAATGTAGCAACTCTACATTTATGAGTACAAAAGGTATATATTGTCCCATCTTTTTTAATATACATGTGTCCTTTGC
>JAGXNP010000258.1 GCA_019894885.1 Promethearchaeota archaeon
AAGATACTGCGATTTTAAGAGGTAACGAAATAAATTCGTCGTATGGGGAAGCTTTTATACCAGAAACTACTTATACGCCACTTAAACTATTATTAGTATAGATTTATTAAGATCAAATGTGGTTAAACAAATAAGCAAATAACTAGCTAAATTAATTGAATATTATGGGCAATCTTACTGTTGTTTTAGACATTGGACAGTTTTCAGCAAAAGCGGGTTTCGCTGGTGAAGATATGCCAAGTCAAGTATTCTTCACGATCGTAGGAAAGCCTAAATATAGGCAAATTGATTACGAGTATGGAAGTGTTCGACAAGACGACTATTACGTTGGAGATGAAATTCAATCTTTAGGATTATACAAAGTGTTTTATCCTATTAATAAGGGCATAATACAAGACTGGGTCTCATTCGAAAAAATAATTGATTATATTTTCTATAATTTAAGAGTTGACTCTAGTTTAGTAAATGTTTTATTTGCTACCCATCCATTGTTTCCTCATAATGATTTAAAAAAGCTATTTGAATTATTTCTAGAGCATTATCAATGTAATGCATTTTATCCGGTATTAGATTCTATGCTCACTTTATATTCTGGAGGATTTCAAACCGGATTGGTGATTGAAATCGGAGATAGTCTAACAAGAATAGTCCCAATCTATCAAGGATATAAACTTGATCACGCAATCAGAATTCTTGAAATTGGTGGAAGAACTTTAACAAGGTTTATGGAAAAAATATTAGGTGAAAAAGGGTATTCAACAGATTCTTCAATAAGAAGAGGGCTCGTTAGAGCTTTAAAGGAAAAAGCATGTTTTGTATCCCTTGATTACAAAGAAGATTTGAAGAGAGTAGAACAATACGAAAAAGAATACTCTTTACCCGATGGCTCTACAATTTCTTTAGGTAGAGAGAGATTCGAAGTTCCGGAATTGTTGTTTAATCCTTCAATAGAATTAGAGGAAAATTCTCTCCCAGAAGCAATTATGGATGTAATTGAAATGTGTGACCTAGATGTCCGTCCTGATTTATTAAACAACATTTTTTTATCAGGAGGGTCTTCGATGTTTCCAAATCTCAAGTCTCGAATCTATCAAGAATTGGAAATGGAATTGGCGCGGCGTAAAAAGAAGAATCAAATCATCAAAATAATAGCACCCAGGGAACGAATTTTCTCAGTTTGGGTTGGAGGATCGATTTTAGCAATGATTCCCGAATTCGAGCAAAATTGGATAACCAGAGCGAAATATTTTAAAGATGGTTTCCCAGATAACCTTTTATGACAGACAGAACTGGTAGATAGAACTCAGTTCTAGCTTTATTTATAAATATTACTAGCGTATTACAGTTTTATAAAAATATTATATGGGTATTATATCTTAGCATAGTTTTATCTCAATTGGAGGAATGAAAATGGAAGAACCTCATAATACTAGTTTTGAACAAAGCAAAATTTTAAAGAAATATTACAAACCGGACTACTCTCAATTGTTCAACAAAATAAAAGACATAAAAACTCCTGTAAAAAATGAAATTTTAATGTCCTTACTTGACGGGAATTGGCATACTGAATTAGATTTGATAAGAGTAGCTAAACAAAAAATGAGATATATGGGTGCTGTGACCTTAGGGACAATGATTCACTCTTTAAATCACCATTTAAAGAACGATTATGTTGAAAAAAGAGAGATAAACGGAAAGCTATCTTACAGAATCTCAGATAATTATGTCGGTCTTACTCGAGCGGCATACAACAAGTATAGGTTTAAAATGGACTAACTTCTAATCAATATTCTTTTTTTAGTTTCTTTTTACGCATTGGTCCTTGGTAATTTTATATTCTTCACAGGTCGAACAAAATCCATTAACACCATCTTTAAGGCTTTTAGTCCAGCAATTAGGGCATAAATAGTAGACAGTACTTATATTTTTCGCTCTTTTTAAGATTTTAAAGGTGTTGAATCCGCACTTTAAACAAGTCGTGGATTTTAATATGGTTATCTTCCCAGTTTTTGGAACAGAGAGATAAGACTTACAATTTCTATCAGAACACGCTAGGAATCTTTTCTTTTGCGAAGTTGTAATTAATTTCATTGATTGATTTTTACATATTGGGCATTTTGAAGTAGTTTGAGGAAAATTTGTTTGCTTAGAAGTTTGTTGCATTGTTTTTTTTAAATTATCTTTAACGCTGTCAAATTTAAAAGTTATAGAATTTTTATCATTACGAAATTTATCAAATAGATCAAGAAATATCTTTTTTACGGTTGTAACGACATTTTCCATCGTTTTCCTTTTTTCCTTCACATCTTCGAGTAAATTTTCAACAAACCGGGTAAACTCAGGCTTTAAAAATGGTAACCACACTTTAATTAGCTCTTGGATAAGAAATTTACCCCAATCAGTTATTTTAAAGCGATTTTTAGCAATCCTATAAGTCAATTTACGATCTGTCAGAATTTTTATTATTGTTGGACGAGTGGATTTTGTACCTAAATGTTCCCTCTCCATTAGTTTTAATAAAGTTGTATCTGTGTAGTGTGGTGGGGGTTGAGTTTCCTTAGCGTCCAAAAGGATTTCATTAACTGGAAGTTCTTTGGCTTCGATCTCGAATATTGCTTGATAAGTTTTTTTCAAAAATGGAGCGATTTCGTAAAATCCACGTTGAGTTAACGACACGATTTGGGATGTAAATAGTTCATCTTTAATTGATATCCTTAATTTAATCCTCAATTCCTTTGCTTGCTTACCGAAAAGGGCTAAATAGTGTCGTGCTAATATATCGTATACTTTTTTTTCTAGATTATTTTCAAATTTTGAGCTATTTTGCTCTAAACT
The DNA here is from genome assembly GCA_019894885.1 of Promethearchaeota archaeon. Taxonomy (GTDB): domain Archaea; phylum Asgardarchaeota; class Lokiarchaeia; order Sigyniarchaeales; family SOKP01; genus SOKP01. Next base: position 2,836 of record JAGXNP010000258.1, read on the forward strand.
TACTAAGGGAGTGATAGGTGGATGATCTCCAGCGTTAACTTTTCCTGTTGTTGGATTCAAACGATTTTCTTTAAATAGCTTTACTGTGTAATCTCCATAATTCATATGGGGCTTAAAATTTTCTAAGTATTGAATGTGGTTAAAATTTGAGTTGTACTTATCGCTATCAGTTCTTGGATAAGAGATGATTTGATTTAGGTATAGGGAATTCATAGCATTCATCACAGCTTTTGCAC
>JAGXNP010000259.1 GCA_019894885.1 Promethearchaeota archaeon
CTATAATGTCTGGAGAGAACTAAAGCATTTTATAAAATATACGAATATGTCAACGCAAGAAGCAATACATTTCGCTACTAAAAACAATGCAGACAATATTGGAATAGGTGATGTTACCGGGAGTATTGAGGTTGGAAAATTTGCCGATATCCAAGTCGTTCAAAGCAATCCTCTAGAAAACATTGATTCCTTAGGAAATGTTTCGATGGTTTTTATCAAAGGACATCAGATTAAAAATCCAAAAGTAAAAAAAGTGAAGAACTTAACTGATTTCGAACCGATTGAGCTATAAAATTTTTTTTTTTTTTAAGAATTTAGTATAATCTTATCTCCAGTAAAGCCCCAAGATTTTAGAATTTTTCCTGCTTCGTCCATCATTGATTCGATAAATTCATTAATGGAAGTTACACTTTTTTGATGCACTATAGCTGCTGATAATACATTAGTTCCTTTTAAGGCTCGATGATATAATTTTCTATGATAATCTTCAGAAAGAACATTCATCTTCAACCATTTTTCTTTCACTTCTTTGGAAGCAGGACTTTCTTGAGTTGTAAGAATAGCTGATCCTAAACATACGCCTTCAGCACCCATGCCTAAAGCCCCTAAAAAACCTCGTGCGTCACCAATTCCGCCGGCGGCAATTATAGGGGTTTTCAATAATCGTTTCGCCAAAGTTATATTGATTAAAGTTGTGTGCTGAAAAGGATTTTTAAAACCGGAGGCTTCCATTCCAATTAATGTAATGGCATTAGCTCCTGCTTTTTCTGCTGAAATCGCATGTCTGAGTAAAGCACATTTATGAAACCAGAAACAACCTGCTTCCTTTATTCTTTCTCCAAGATGTGTTGCTTGATACGCTGAGGTAGTAAAAACTTTTATTCCTTCGTCAATCGCAATTTCCAAATACTTTAAGTAATCTTCTTTGGAAACATTGCTAAGAGGATCAAATGCTCTTACTCCTGGAGGTAAAACGGTTAAATTAATGCCAAACGGTTTATCTGTTAACTCCTTCATTTTTATAAGTTCAGATTTGAAAGAATCTAGTCTATAATTTAAACCTGTAATAATCCCTAAGCCTCCAGCATTTGAAAATGCTGCAGCAAATTCAGTTCTACCTAACCCGGCAAATGCAGCCATAATTAATGGATACTTAGTACCCGTCATTTTGTTTATAGAAGTACTCCAAATCATTTATACTACCTACCATTTTTAATAAAGTTATAATTAGTGTTGAGATTTAATTCTTAATAAATCAGAAATAAGAGTATATTTAAAATTTATTTAAAATGATAGATTCTTTGAAATTACTAATATTGAAAAACAGAAACTAATTTTTAATAAGCTTATACTTATTTTTTATCTTTTTAGAGAGAGATCTAACTCCGAAGATCATCAATGGTAGAAACACCATAAGTGAATATCCCGTAATTGCAGGATTCGGTGGTGCAGGATTACCTATTGCAGCTATAATAAAATTGTCAATAATATATATATACTCATCAAGCACACCGCTAAGAATTCCTGCCGTAAAAACTATAGTCAAATTATGAGCAGGAATTAGAAATATACATTGACCAAGCAATCCCGTAGTATGGTATGCATACTTATCAATCCATACTAAATAACCATAAAATCCATTAGGTTGAGGAGTACCCATTTCAAGCATCCAATTTTCAGAAATTACCTGCGTGCCATTCCACATTCCATTAATTAACATTAAGAGCCCAACTTTAGACATAGCTTGAGGCGTGAAATAGAGCCCATATCCTCCAAAACTAATATTTTCACTATTTTCTTGCCAGTACCACTCTTCTCGAGAAATTCCAATAGGATCAAATAAATATTCCTCTGCAAAATCGGAAGTTTTTTGACCTGTTGATTTATTTATTATAGCGGATAAGAGGTGTGTGGAAGCGGAACTGTATCTAAAAGTATTGCCAGGGGCACTATAAAGAGCGGGATTTAGAATTCCTTGAATTGTTTGATCCCAACTAAATTCTGCGTCGTTGTCGCCGTAGATACCCGATGTCATTGTTAATAGATGTCCTATACTGATATCTTCTTTTCTGGGGGAACTATACATTAGTGAGGGGAAAAAAGATGAAAAAGTCTGACTCGTATTACTAATATATCCTTCATCGATTGCAATTCCTACTAAAAGGGCGATTATGGTTTTAGTGGATGAAAATTGAACATGTAAAGTTCCGTTAATTACAACATCTATGCCAAAATAATCTGGTTCTGAACCATAGCTATTTTCCTCCCTTAATATGAATCCAGAGAGGTATTCTTCATGAATAAGAAATCCATTACGAACGATTGAAATACTATGTATATTGAGGTTATTTGTTCCAATATATTCATACATCTTATAAATTGTTGTATTACTCATGTCTTGATCAGATGGATCAGTAACATTCCATTCTTTTGTAGGCCAATACATTGCAGTTTTTACCTGCCCTTTTACTATTCCTGTAATTATAAATGCATTGGTAAACACTAGTATTACAAAAACCAATAGAGTTGTTCTCCTCCAATTTAATCTTATTTTCATCATATTTTATCGTTTTTTTGATTTAAAATTTTGAAGTTGAATACAGATGTTTTCCAAATCATAACAATCAAATAAATTAAATATCAGTATTTTGTAATTCTATTATTTTTAATTCTATTTCCTTATATTGTTTAGGGTAAAACCTTTTAAAAACTCTTAGCCAATCAAATCCTATCAATGAGCCAGCTAAAAAACCAAATAAATAACCAAGATTAATTATTACCTCCGAACTTAGTACCTCTTTAGGGATGAATTTTGTACCGTAAATTACCATATTAAATGAAAATCCAGTCAATAATATACCTACTGGAAAAATATTTAGTTTTGAGAGTCTAAAAAAGTAAAGATTATCTTGAGTCATCGAATTGAAAATAGAATTATTATCTTTTTCCTTCTCAGGAGACATATGTACTCTTTTTACAAATTTAAAGCGAATTATGTCATTGAAATCTCTAAGAATAAAAAAACCACCAAAAAGTAAGAAGAAATACAGAAGGATCATAATTATAGCT
>JAGXNP010000025.1 GCA_019894885.1 Promethearchaeota archaeon
GGTTCATCGATTTGATATTCTTTCCTTTCCTTTGTACCCATAAGAGACAATAACATAGTAACCGGTATTAAAGCACCAAATAATATACCTACTATGGGCCATCCCATTGCATCTGCTAATAAAGGAGGTAATATTATTCCAATCATCGCGGACAGAAAAGCAAGCAAGTCTTTAAGGGCAACAACTGACGCGCGCTCCTTTTCGTCTTCATACATTTCTGTATATAACGCCGACCATGCGGTCATTGCCAGTGTGAAACCGAAATCGAATAAAAACAACATAATCAAACCATGCAAGAAAATTCCCGTTTGGTCTGTCCACGGAACCCACCATAAAAACATAAAACCAATAGTAAATGGAACTATTCCAATTACAATATAAGGGATGCGTCGACCCCATTTTTCGAATTTCCATTTATCCATGTAATATCCCATTAGTGGATCGTTAACGGCGTTCCAAATACCATATATTAGCAGAAGTAAACCGGCTGATCCAAGCGATAACCCAGCTACGATAGTATAAAAAAATATTAAAAATGATTGGATCATACTGTAATGCAATGAGCTTGGAATCGCAGCTAACGAATAAAGAAAATGACCTGAAAAAGAATGAATTCTATCTTTTTCTCTCAAATTTTATCACTTTTCAGTTAGTAATAATTATTTATGTATATTTTTGTTGAGAATCTATTTAAATATTTTATTTTTGACATTTATTTGTCATCTTCGACAACTTTTAAACCTAAAATTTTTGCTCCGTTTATGAAATCTTCCTTCCAATCGCCTATGAAAGTTACCCTATGCCATCCAAATGCGTCCCAATCATAGTTTTCCATAATCTTTTCAACATCACATTCTACTAGCGTTTTTGAAACGCAGCCTTTTTCATCCACTATTTTATTAGATGTTTCTTTCACGTTTCCAATCAGCATTATCGCTCGTTCTTAAGTACCACCGGAGCAATTGTTCTTTGAGATCTGCTTTTACTTTATCATAGGCATAAATATCGATAAGATTATTTGCTTCGTTAGGATCGTACATAAGATCATACAACTCTTCTTTACCCTGATCTCGAATAATTAGTTTCCATAATTTAGTCCTTATCATAGCAGAACGTGCAACAGTAGAACTATCTTCTTTAGGTATATTTGTCTTATCGTAGTAAATTCCTAATCCCAGTAGCTCTGGATTCGTGATAACGGGTTCAAAACATTGCGGTTCGCGAGGATTATATCCACCTTCTGCGAAGACAGCATTCCTGAGTTTTGTTAAATGACCTTGCAGAAGGGGAATTAAACTTTTGCCAAAATGAGTATATTGAGTGTTAATTTGAGCGATGTGCAATATTGTTGGAAAAATATCAATGGACTGAACGAGTTGGTCGTAAATCACATTTTTTCGTTCAACGCCGGGAATTTTTAGAATTAAGGGGATGTTAATTAAACAATCTTGAAATGCGTTCGGCCATTTCTCGGTTAAACCATAATCACCAGCAAAATCTCCATGGTCTGCAAAGAAGACTATTGCACTATTTTCGTAAGCATCTATTTCTTTTAATTGGTTTATTATCAAACCAAATTGGTGATCTACGCGAGAAACCATTCCGTAATAAGTAGCAATAATCTCCTTAAAGTCTTCTTTTGTAAAGTTTTTTAAACCGTATCTCTCATTAATTAGTTGCATAAAGTCAGGTTTGTCATCTAATTTTGGGGGTATTGGAGCGGGAACATTTTCTCGATCGTACATAGAAAAAAACGGCTCTTCTACGGTATAAGGGGGATGAGGGAAGCTTAATGCTATGAATAAGCAAAAGGGTGTTCTAGGATTTGAATTCAAATAGTTAATCGCTTCTTGGGTGATGTAATAATCAATATCCTTGGCCTCTTCTTCCGTTCTTTCTCCAAAATAGAAAGATTTTCTCATTGAATGCTCTAGTGAATAAGGATTCGTCTTTATTGATTTAGTTTTGATTCTAATTTTTCTTGATATGCTGCCTTCGATTGCGTCTTTTCTAAAAAGGTCGTTCCGACCTACCCAAATCACTTCATACCCTTTATCTTTTAAGAATTTAAACAGATTTTCTTCATGGGGTTGTAGCAATTGATAAAGACTTCTATGATTGTTGGAATGAACATATTGTCCCGTAAACGTACAGCATCTTGAGGGCCCACAGACAGGGTTAACAGTAAAGCAATTCGTAAAAGCAACACCGTCTTTTGCAAATTGGTCAATATTTGGTGTTTTAATTATAGGATTTCTCTTACCTTCAAGAGAGATGCAGTCTCCTCTTAGTTCGTCGGGCACAAAAAATATGATATTTGGAAGAGATTTCTCGTGTTCCATAATTAACTCATTATCATTAAGAGTTTAAAAATTTAATAATTAAGAAATCAATAATTATGTAAATAGTATTAATTCTCGTAAGATTTTATTAGTTACAAATTGGATAGGATAACTATTAAATGGTGTTGAAATCATGAATTCAAGGGAGAGAGTAAATGTAACATTAAACCATAAAGAACCGGATAAAGTACCTATTGATTTAGGTGGTAATCAATCAAGTATCCATATTATAGCTTATAAAAAATTGCTTGAATACCTTGAAATTGAAGACGATAACATACAGTACGCAGATTTCGTTCAACAAATTGTGCGACCTTGCGACGAAATTTTAGAAAGATTCCAAATTGATGTTAGGTACATTCAACCTTTGGGAGGGATGATTAGGGTTCAAGACATGAAACCACAAGTCGAACAACAATATATAGGTGTTTACGATCAATTTGGTGTGTTTTGGGGAAATGATATTAAAAAAAATATAACTGACATTTTATACTACGATCCTGTTATTCATCCCTTTGCAGACTTTAAATCAGTAAGTGATGTGACGAATTACGATTGGCCAGATGGGTTAGATAACTCTCCTTTTATTGGCTTGAAAGATTACGCAAGAAAATTGCGTGAAAAAGCAGATTTTGCCTTGTCAACACCACCAGTTGGTTGTGTTTACGAATACTGCACATTTTTATTCGGTTTTACTAAGACATTAAGGTTTATAAAGACTAAACCAGAAATCATAGTTTCAACTATGGAAGAATTACTTAAGTATTGGACAGATTATGCTACAACTTTCCTCACTGAGGTTGGAGATTATCTAGACATTGTTTGCATTAACGGAGACGTTGCGGAACAGGCTGGACCTATAATGAGTTTACAACTTTACGAGAACATGATAAAACCTATTGAAAGGAAGTTATCACAAAAAATTCACGATACTGTAGACGCCAAAATAAATTACCATTCATGTGGTTCAATTTCTCAATTTATCCCTCACTTCGCTGAAATAGGATATGATATCGTTAATCCAGTTCAATTAAGCGCTTATAATATGGAACCTTGTTCTCTGAAAAAAAGATTTGGGAGTATTATGTCGTTCTGGGGAGGCTTATGCAACTCACAAAAAACTTTACCTTTTGGAACTCCTAAACAAATTAGAGAAGAAGTAAAGAGGAATTTTAACTGCTTAAAACCTGGGGGAGGTTTTGTTGCTTCCCCCATTCATAATATAACCGCCGAAGTTCCTCCTCAAAACATTGTAGCCATGTTCGACGCCGCTCTAGAGTTTAGAAATTACGAATAAAAGAGTTTTAAGGATTTCATTAATTTCGATATATAATCTAAAGGTGAATTATCGTAATCAACCAAAAATATAGAATTTTCGACTCTCATCTGCACACTTATGGGACTTTCCTTGGAAAAAATCAGGACATTTTAGATTATTTGGATAAATATAATGTAGAAAAAGCGATTGTTACAACAATAAACAGAGCAGCAACTTCTAAAATCTATACTGACAATAAACTGAAAGAAAAAAATGAACTCAAAGAAGAAGATATTGTTAAAAGAGCCTTCGAAAACTTAAGAAAATTAATGCCTAAGGATCAACTGGATCATCAAGATGTAATTAATTTATCAAATAGAGATCCTGAAAGATTTTACAAGTTTTTTTGGTTCAATCCTAAAATTGATCTGGAAGAAGTAGATAAAAACTATAGGATATTAGAAAACCATTTTAAAATGGGATTTTGTGGAGTAAAAATCCATTCAGGAATTCATCTAATAAAAGTTCCGAGAGATATTATATCTTTGGCCTCTTTCATGCAAGAATATAACAAGAATTTTCCTTTATATATTCACTTTACACCAAAATTTTCAGCTTTTGGAGGGATTTCCTCGAAAGATATGGCAAAATTAGCTCAAAGTTTTCCAAACTTAAATATCATTTTGGGGCACGCAGGGTTAGCCATGGAGTTTGCAATCGACTTTGGATTGAGCTTAAAACAATATAAAAACATCTACTTTGAAACCTCCTGTTCCATACCTTATGCTATCTATAGTTTAATAAAGACAGTAGGACATAAACGGTTGTTATTTGGCTCAGATGCGCCAGTTACTAACCCTATAAAGCTTGAAATAGATAAAATAATTTGTCTGCCAATTAAGAGTGACCAAAAGCAAGATATTTTCTATAACAATACTAACAATTTAATTATAAATTAATGATACGAGTATCCACAAATTTTATTTTTTTTAAGTAATCTTACAGAAAATCGTCGGATATTCCATCTATATTAATCAATTAATTAATACTTACTTGAATTTAATTGTTAAAAAATTACTGATGAATATAGGCAATTATTTTTGTTTTAATAATATATTATATAAGGGTAATTTTGTAATTTAAAATTATACTTAAGATTAAATTATATCGAGTGTATACTGTGAAATTTTTAGGGGATGATATCAACAACACAGATAATCCTAATTGGGATGTCATTGAAGTTTCAAAAGTTAACGACAAAATAATTATGAAGCTTTTAAATTATCTGAAATATGATGTATCGGATAAATTTTTTATTTCTTTTGAAAGTCTTTTGAAGTTGGGGAGTAGAGTCCCAGAAGCAACGATTAAAAATATTGTTAAAGAATTGGACCAATCTCATGATTTTAAAAAAGAATTATTTCAGTTTATTCTAAATTTTATAAACAATAACGCTGTAGAATACCATTTGCTACCACAAATATATAGCCCCGATTTTATAGTTAGAGCTCGAGCTATAATGAAAATTAAAGAGAATGATGATGTAAGATACATAAAATTCCTACTTCCTTTATTAGACGACCCAGATGATTCGGTAAGATGGAGCGTCATTAAATTTTTATCAAAACACATAAAAAATCCTATAATTTATTCTGAATTGAAGAATCATTTAAATAAAGAGTTAAATCCGATTATATCCGATAATTTAAAAGAAGTTTTTGAATAAGAATAAACCTCTTATAAATGTTTCTTATCTCTTCTCTTTACTTTGTTCTTTGATATCTCATTTTATACAAAAAGTAAAGAATTAAAAACGTCATTTTTAATTATATATATAAATAGGTTTTAAGACCCAAAATATGAAATTTTTATTAAAATCTAACCATTACTTAATTTTAATTAATAAGGTTGAAGGGATAAAAAAAATTTACAAAGGTGTTAAAGATATCGTCGTATGACTATACATTTAAAATTTTACTGCTCGGTGACGCATCAGTTGGTAAAACATCTTTCACTAAACGATATTGTTATAATGTTTTTAATCCTAGCGAGCGATTAACTATTGGGGTTGATTTTCATGTTAAAACGATTGAGCTACAGGGAAAAAAGATAAAACTTCAAATCTGGGACGTTGGAGGAGAAGAAAGGTTTAGATTCTTACTCCCTACATATTGTTTGGGTGCAAATGCTGCATTTTTACTTTATGATATCACACGAACTCAAACTCTTGACAATATCAATGAATGGACTAATATTGTTCACCAGAAAGGAGGTCCTATACCAATTATGCTTGTTGGGTCTAAAATCGATCTTATAGATAATCAACGCGAAGTCTCTCGAGAATACGGGATACAAGTTGCTGAAAAGAATAATATGGCATCATTTGGTGAAATATCCAGTAAAACAGGTCAAAATGTAAATAAAACATTTGAGGTTTTAACAGAGCTGACGTTAGAAAGAATTGAAAAAAGGTGATTAGATGTCTGATCGTGAATTTTTAGCTCTCAGTTCTCTATTTGATGCAATAGGAATTATTGAAAAAGGTATCGAGAAAATATACCACTATTTGCTTAAACATAAGAGAATTGACAACTTAAATGAAGTCAGTACGCAATTCAATTTGACCTTAAAAAGAGGATATAAAATTTGTGCGGTTTTAAACGATCTAGGATTAGTTCAAATATACGATCGCCCTATGAAAATTCATTTAACAACTCCACCTATCTCCATATGGCAAACTATTATTAATGAAAGAATTGAAGAATTGTCTCAATTGTTCCAAGAGAGAAAAGAGAAGGCAGAAAATGCATTATCAGACTTTAGTCAAAATTTTAATTTGAATGAACAAATAACTCAAGAGTTCGTAGAGTTCGTTAATTATAACCTAAAAAATTTTGGAGAGACCTATCACTCATTTTTAGCTGAAAAAGAATGCAAGATCGCCTTAGGAATCCGATATGAAAACGAATTTAGTTCAGTTATAAAAAAATATGGGATTTCTAGTATTCCTGAAGATTTAAGTGAATCTATGCGATCGGGTATAACAAAAATTAAAGAAAACCTAGTCAATATTGATATCCAAGTAATATTTAGTACAGATGTAATTAAAGAATTATTGGTTAGTGAAGAATTTCAACTGGTCTCCAATTATCTCAAATCCTATTCATTAATTTTTAAAAATATTTCCGTTCGTGTAACAGATGAGGATTTCAGTAATTTTAATTTAACCGACAGTGAATTGGTTCAACCAAGTTTTGATCCGACTAATAAATTGATAGGAGCTTACATATCGCTAAATACTAATATTTATCAAATTTTCTATGAGAAATTTAACGAACTATATGAAAAAGGTATTCCATTGACTCAATTTCTAAAAGAACACAGTGAATTTAAAGAAGAATCTTATTCTAAAACACAATTATTTGGTTTGTGCTTGTTATAAAAAAGAAATTTTAAATTTCTTATATAAAAAAATAAAAAAAAAAAATTTAATTAGTCATATCTTTTATATGTGAAAAGTAACCACACAAATCCAAGTACCCCAATTATAAAGGCAATCAGAACTACATAATTTGGCCAATAAGCCAAATCAAATGATATAGGATTAGCTATCCATCCTATAACTGAGTTTACTCCGGTAATTGCCATGATAGAAAGAACTACTAAACCTATTCCCATAGCATATTCTTCCTCTCTGAACATACCAATTCCCGCTACCAAACACCAGAAGCCTAATGCTATTGAAATTAAACCTTGACTTCCGAACGATGTAAGAGCTGCAGCTAAATCAGGATCAGTGGCGAAATCACTTAACCAAGAAGGAACTATGATTCCTGCCCAGGCCAAGACGTCCATTATGCCTTTAAACAAGAAAAGTATACCTACTAAAATCATTAAAAAATTTAAAAGTTCGTTCGAATCTTTCTTCATTTCTTTTTTTTTCTCGCTCATTTATAATAAACCTTTTTTTTTTAATTAAGATTAGGTGTTGATTATGAAAATAGCTTCCCGTATATATAAATTTAATTTATTGAGATTATAAACCCAATAATAAGTACCTTCAATATTCATAAGTTTTCATCAAGTAAAATTATTTAAATTTCTAAGACAATTTAGTGTTAACTATTGATTTTTTAAATTTCAAGTAGAAATGAAAAACTTCTTATCGCCGGATAAAATTTATTCTAGCGTGGTAAATGGTAAAGTAAGTAAAGCTATAGCTGCTGAGCAGTTGATCTCATTAATCGAAGGAAGCAATAACCCAACAACTCGTGCTGAATCAATTAAAATTTCTGAGAAATTGAAAATTCGCGATCAAAAAATCTTTAAAATCTTAGAAAATTCTCTATTATCCGACGAAAGCCCATTAGTTAGGAAATCAGCTGCGAATTTCATTGGACAATTTTTTTTTAAAAAAGGTTTGAACACGCTAATATGGGTAGTGCAGCACGATAAATCTCCACTAGTTCTAAAAGTTATTTCTGATTTGAATAGCAGTCTTAATAAAGCCCGATTTGAGTCGTTAAGTAAAAAAACAAATGCTTTTTTGACAGAAATAGCGTTATCCGTTGGTATAGTTCAAAATGAAGCAAAATTTATTTTAGATTTGGAAGCTATATTTGCTCAAAACGAAACTGATTATGAGCTCGAGTTAAAAACTTATCAATTCTACAAAAAATTAAAAGATATTAAGCTTGGCGAGTCTTGGCTTACGATAAGGAATAAACACATCGAATCCTTGAGTTTCAATTATTATAATTGGAAATACTTGAAAGAAATCCCTAGTATGTTTGACTCTATTTCTAAATTGCAAGATTCCATGGTTTATTTAAATTTCTTAGGAAAACTTGCTCTTAAAAGCAACATAATTCTCAAATTACCCAACTCTCTAGCGCTACTCACAAATCTTAAAAAACTGAATTTAAGCAGAAATAATATTAATGTATTTCCAAAATCAATTTTTTCACTTTCTTATCTTAAGTATTTAGACATAAGTCATAATAAAATTTCTAATATACCTGTGGAAATTAAAAACTTAACCTCACTAGATATTTTGAGAATTAACCATAATCAAATTCGAAAAATTCCAAATTACTTAAGAGAATTCTTACTTACCCTTCAAGATTTTAAAATCTAGATACTTCTACACTTTTGTTAAAGTTAAATATTTAAACAATAAAATCCAAATTTAAAATCAATAACATAAATTAAGATAAAAGGTGTAAAAATTTGGAAGAAAAAAAGAATGTTATAAATGGTGGCGATGTTTTAATTAAATGCTTGCTCAAAGAAAATGTAAAATACATGTTTGGTATCCCCGGGGGACAATTTTTAAATATGTATGATGCAATTTATAAATGGGGTAAAGATCAAGGCATTCAGACTGTGTTATTTAGGCATGAACAAGCTGCTGCTCACGCTGCTGATGCTTACGCAAGGGTTACAAACACTCCTGGAGTATGTTTTGGAACCGCAGGTCCAGGAGCTGTGGATTTAGTTCCTGGTGTAAATGCTGCTTGGGGTGATAATATTCCCCTAATTGCAATTGTTCCGCAAGTAATATCGAAATATCAAGATTCCTTTAGTCTTCAGTCGGGACTTGATCAAGTTACTATGTTTAAACCTATAACAAAATATCAAAAGAGTGTTCTTAAAGTTGAAAAAATCCCTGATGCAGTACAAAAATGTTTTCGAGAAGCCATAGGAGGACGACCTCGACCAGTGTTGTTAGAAATTTATGAGGATGCATTTTTAGGCGAAATTGATGAAAAAGAATTGCTCATTCTTGACGCTGAAAATTATCGTGCAATTGAACAACCAGGAATTAGCAATGAATCTATTATAAAATCTCTTGATCTCTTATTGAAAGCTGAAAAGCCATTGATAATATCCGGTGGTGGTGTAAGTCGGGCTGGAGCTTGGAAGGAATTACAAGAATTTGCAGAATATTTACTAATCCCCGTCATCACAACCATTATGGGAATTGGAACAATACCTAATAAGTCAAAATGCTTGATTGGGGCTTCAATTGCGGGTCCGAGTTTGAAAGCTGCAGCTGAATCCGATGTTATTTTAGCACTCGGATGTAGGTTTTCCTATGCTATGGGACATGGCGATGAGCCGTTTTGGAAGAATTCGCAAAAAATGATACAAGTTGATATAGATCCTTCCATTATAGGGAGAGCTAAACCTATATCTCTTGGTATTGTTGGAGATTGTAAGTTATTTTTAAAACAAATGTTAGATGAGGTTAAAAAGACTAATAAAGTTGAAAAACGAGAATGGTTGGAGGATTTAACCGAAATTAGAAAAAATACTATTGATACTTCGATTAAGAAATCTTCAAAAGATAAAATACCAATAATTCCAAAAAGGATGATTAAAGACGTTTTAGAATGGATTGATGAGGATGCTATTTTAATCATTGATGGTGGAGACATTGCTTGTTACGCTATAGAACAAATTGATTTTTATAAATCACGAGAACCACTTTCTACGCTTCAAACCGTTGGTATGGGGCAACTTGGAGTATCTGTGCCATATGGTATTGGTGCAAAATTAGCGAAACCCGATAAACAAGTCGTAACAATTTCTGGAGATGGATCTTTTATGATTAATATCCAAGATTTAGAAACTGCCGCACGATTAGGGTTAAATAACCTAATTTATGTCATTGGAAACAATAATGCTTGGGGTATGATTAAATCTGGACAAAAGCTTTTCATGGGCAAACGTTATATTGATGTGGACCTTCCGGAATTTGATTATGCAAAATGTGCTGAAGGTTTTGGCTGTTATGGAGAAGTGGTCACTGACCCTAATGAACTTAAACCCGCACTTGATAGGGCGAAGAACTCGGGTAAACCAGCAATTCTTGATGTAAAAATAACTTTTGATACTCCAGATGCTACTAAATTAATGGGAAGCATGGGAATACTTTAGTTTTACTTAAGAGGCTGATAAAAGGTGTTAAAATAATGAGAGGAGCTTATTTTTCAGAAGTTCATAAGGTTGAAATAAAGGAAGATTTACCTAAACCCGAAATTTCCGGAGATGAGGTTTTAATAAGAGTAAAGAATTGCGGCATATGTGGGTCTGATATTGGATCTTACTTGACAGGAGCCATGGAATCACAACAAATAATACTTGGTCATGAATTTTCAGGAGAAATTGCCGAAATTGGTGATAATGTCAAAAAAATGAAAATTGGGGACCGTGTTACTGCTAATCCTAATGTTCCCTGTTTAGATTGTTATTATTGCAGACATGGTTTGGAGAATATGTGTATTTTCTATACAATTGGAGTCACTCATGATGGCGCATTAACTGAATTTGTGAAAGTTAGAGCTGATAGAATCCATAAATTACCCGAATCGGTTTCTTTTGAGGAAGGAGCACTGGTCGAACCGTTATCAAACGGAGTGCAAGCTGTTAGGAATTCTGGGTTTAAAGTTGGAGACACTACAGCTGTTTTTGGGGCTGGTCCAATAGGATTAATGACTATTCAAGTACTTAAAGCAGCAGGTGCAAGTAAAATATATGTATTAGAACCAATTGAAGCTAAACAGCAATTAGCGTTAAAATTGGGAGCAGATAAAGTTTTTGGTCCAAAAATGTGGGGTAAAATCATAAAACTAACAAGCAAAATAGGACCAGACTATGTGTATGATTGTGTTGGTTTACCGGAAACAATAATGAATTCGATGCAACTGGTTAGGATGGGCGGAACAATCATGATTATTGGAATGCATCCGGAACCTTTTGAGATGAAAGGCTTTCTACAATTTTTATCTAAAAATATTACAATGATAGGTATGTATCTTGTAGATCAAGAATCATATAGCACGGCTCTCAGGTTGATTGAACAGAAAAGGGTTGATATTCTGCCTTTAATTACTAAACGAATAAAACTTGATGAAGTTCCTGTCGCAATTGATAATTTATCAAAAGGATTACACGATGATATAAAGATCATGGTTGAGATAGAATAATTCTTTAATCTTTAAACTATTTTTTTACTTTTTTTAACATTATAACATCTTGGATTATGATCAATGTACTCTTTTTACAGATTTAATTTGAAGAATTTGGTAAATATTTATAAATCCATGAAACAATAAATAAGATATTCACCAATTTTGTGAATAAAAATTAAGAGGTTAATCAAATGGAAGTTAAAAAGAGTCCATATGATGCGAAAATATGGACGAAATCTTACGATAAGCACGTTAAACCGAATTTAAAATATCCTAAAGAGAGCCTCGGCAAAATTTTTGATGATGCTATGAAAAAATATCCCGAAAGAATCGCATGCTATTTTATGAAGCGGGAAATGTCTTTCAGTGAACTTAGAGAATATACTCACAGATTCGCGACATTTTTACAAAAAAATGGTTTGAAAAAAGGAGATCGCGTAGCGATCAATTTAGCTAACTGTCCTCAATATTTAGCTGCACACTTTGGAACAATTTTAGCGGGTGGAGTAGCATCGGGCTGTTCACCGCTTTTAAGCCCAACTGAAATTGCCTACCAGATAAATGATAGCGAAGCTAAATTCTTTGTTACTTTAGATGCTGTATATGAGAAAGTATTAATGAAAGTAATAGATAAAGTGCCAAATCTTAAATGTATTATCACAACTAACATTTCTGATTACATGGGGCTTTCAAAACCTATAGTATTTCTTGGTAAGCTATTAGGTAAAATACCAAAAGGAAAAGTTGGCCCTTATTCCGGAAAATTAGTTATTGATTTCAAAGATGTGATGGAAACATCCATTGACCTGCAGGATGTAGATATAGATGTAAAAAATGATCTTGCCCTACTTCAATATACCGGCGGAACCACAGGGTTACCTAAAGGCACAGAACTTACTCATTACAACTTAGCTTCTAACGTAGTTCAAGTAGCAACCTGGTTAGATAGAAGGGAAGCAAAGGAAGGCGAAAATAATTTATCTGCTTTTCCACTCTTTCATCTAGCTGGTTTAGCTATGAGTATGATAACTTTATATACTTCTGGTGGTCAAATCTTAATTGCTGACCCTAGAGATACAGATCATATTATAGAAGAAATGATAGAAAAGAATCCAAAAATAATCGTGAATGTACCAACCTTATTTTTATCGATTAAAAATAACCCAAAAATAAAGGATGTTCCCAAATCTACTCTCGATAATATAGATATATATGTTTCTGGGGCTGCGCCTTTTCCCGCAGAAGCAATTAGGGATTTCGAAGAATCTATGCTTGGTATTCATAAAGTTTTAGAAGTTTACGGAATGACTGAAACAAGTCCAATTCTCACTATGAATCCTTATAAGGGTAAGAAGAAAGTCGGAACTGTAGGTATACCTGTACCCGACACCGATTTAAGGCTTGTAGATATTGAAACCGGAGAACAAGTAGAACTCGGGAAACCTGGAGAAATTATTTGTAAAGGACCTCAAGTTACAAGAGGTTACCTTAACAAGCCAGATGCGAACGCAAAAACTATTATTGATGGATGGCTTCATACTGGTGATGTTGGTGTTATGGATGAGGACGGATTCATAACGATTGTGGATCGTACTAAAGATATGTTAATCGTAAGTGGGTATAAGGTGTATAGCGTTCATGTTGAAGATGTATTGACAAAACAGCCAGATATAGAATTAGTAGCAATCATAGGTTTGAAAGATCCAGACCGCCCTGGGAGCGAAATTGTTAAAGCAGTCGTTCAACTTAAGGAAGGAGTTCAACCAACTGAAAAAGTGCAAGAAAACTTAAAAAAATATGCTGCTGAACATCTCTCCAAATATGAAAATCCAAAATTATGGGAATTCAGGGAAACATTGCCTTTAACAGCAGTAGGAAAGGTATTAAAAAGATCTCTCCGAGAAGAAGAGACAAAAAAGGAATAAATAATTATTTTTTTTTCTTATTATTATAAACTTATTTTAATGATTTTATCAAATACTAATCATAATTATTAATTTATTTCTAAATCAAAGAGTTGAAAAAATTGAATAATAAAAAAGGACAAGTTCAATGTATTAACGATGAAATTCTCGAAAAACTCTCGCTAAAAACCCGTAATAAGTTTTTAAATTACAATTTGATGAGTTTTTTAAAGCCGAAGCATTTTAATTTCCTTAAACAAGCCCAAAAGTTTTTTGTGAAATTTGAAAAAGATAATAATATAACCCATAACGAAGATTTCTACGAGTGGATACCAGAAATTGGAAGAAACGGATACATTACTCGAATGCACAAATTTGATAATCTTGGGTTAAACTTCGAACCTTACGGAATGACTACTGAATTTATGAGAGTTTTAGCTATGGATTTCTTTGATCCACAGTTAACAATGGGCGCTGGAGCTACAGTTTTAGCCGTTAATCCATTAATGCTTCATCATGAAAATGTTGATATTCGATTAAGAGCGTTAAAAGAATTAGTTACAGGAGAAAAAATAGGTTGTATATGTATCACAGAACCAGAAAGAGGTTCTGACGCGGTGCATATGCTTACTACCTGTGAAGAACAAGATGACGGAAGTTTTATTCTCAACGGAGAAAAAATATATCAAACTAACGGAAGTAAAGCAGATTGGGCTGTGGTTTATGCCGTTTCCGAAAAAAATAACGGGAATACGATGGCTCAATTCTTAGTTGATACTTCTTGGGATGGTTGGTCTCGGGAGCGAGTAAACATTCCATGGACCCCGAGAATACACATCGGTAAAGAAACAATTTCAAACCTAAAAGTTCCGTCTGAATGCGTGTTAGGTATACCAGGCAATGGTAGATCACATTTATTCGAGGGGCTTAATCTAGAACGATTGGGTATTGTTTGTTTAAATTTAGCTGAAGCATGGAACGCAATCACTCACGCAGTAATATATGCTAACATGAGAAAACAGTTTGACAAAGAAATCCTGAAATATCAAGGAGTAGGATTTCCTCTATCTGACTTATGGGCACAAACAATGAGTATGACGCTAGCATGCTTAAACATTAGTCAAACGATTGATGATAAGATGGAGCAACTAGGTACATTACCAAAAGAGTTTAACTTAGCACTGGTCGCTACTGCATCACAACTGAAATTTCTTAGCACTCAACTATGTGAACGAGTGGTTTATGAATGTGCTAATTTAATGGGTGGAGCTGGAGTTTGTGATAATACATTAATGCATGATCTTCTAGGAATTACTCGGATTCAAGAGATAGCTGGTGGAACAAGGCAAGTGCAACAATATATTATGAGTTTAACTCTAAGACAGTTATTTAAACTGCTTTAACGCTTAAACTTTCTAAATTAAGTATTTTTTTTTATTTTTTTTTTAGTTGAAAACAATTATAAGTGAGTAAATCCAACTCTATATATATTCAAATTATGTTATTCGAGCTTTAATTATGAAAATAGAAGATATTCAAGATATTATTTATGATAAGGAAGAAAATGGAATCTGTACCATAACAATTAATCAACCCAAAAGAAAAAACGCTATGTCTTTTCTAACTTTTTTGGAAATAGAAACTGTGCTAACAGATATGGAAGCAGATAAAAATGCAAAAGTACTAATTATTACTGGTTGCGAGGAAGCGAATGCTTTCTCGTCAGGTGGTTATTTTAACATGAATATCTACCCTCAACTCCCTCCAGAAATATTGAAAGAGATTGATTTAACTGACATCGCTGTAAAAAGGTTATGCATGAAATTCTGGTCCTTTCCTAAACCAGTTATAGCTGCAATAAATGGATTAGCGGTAGGTGCGGGATTTACCATGCCTTTAGCCGCGGCTGATTTAATTTACATGGCTGACAATGCATGGATAGGATTTTACTTTATAAAACGCGCGGTCATGGCAGAATTTGGATCTCATTTTTTACTTCCTTTTTACATAGGTTTTCAGAAAGCAAAAGAACTGCTCTACTTTGGAAAGAAGATTACTGCTCAAGAGGCATATCAACTTGGATTTGTGAACCAAGTTTTACCGCGCGAAGAACTAATGCCTTTTGTTCGAGAACAAGCTTTAAAATTAATACCTCCTAAAGGACCATCTTTATCAATAAAATTAATGAAAAAAACATTACATAATTATTTTAAGGAAATTTTATCAAAAACTCTAGACCTTGAAAACGAGGGTCTTAGAAAACTATTAACAACACATGATTTTAGAGAATCGCTGAAAGCCTTAAGTTTGAAAAAAGATCCAACTTTTAAAGGAAAATGAGCAAATTAGTCTCACTACAAAGAAGGGTTAATTCTAATTATAATGACAGATCAAAAAATCGGATTTGATAATGAAAAATATCTAAAAGAACAATCTAAGAGCATCCTAGATCGAGCAGCTCAATTTGGGAATAAGTTATACCTTGAATTTGGCGGAAAGCTTGTATACGATTATCACGCATCACGAGTTCTCCCTGGATTCGATCCAAATGTGAAAATGAAGCTTCTAAAGGTGCTTAAGGATAAAATCGAGGTTATTATTTGTATATACTCTGGAGATATAGAAAGAAGGAAAATCCGAGCAGATTTTGGCATAACTTATGACATAAATGCATTGAAATTAATCGATGATCTTCGAGATGGACAAATTTGTGTAAGTGGCGTGGTAGTTACACGTTTCAATGGACAACAGGTAGTAAAACAATTCATGAATAAACTAGAGCGCCGCAATATTAAGGTTTATACGCATAGGTTGATTAGGGGATATCCAACTAATATTGATTTAATTATAAGTGAAGAGGGTTATGGTGCTAATTCTTACATCGAAACTTCCAAACCTATAATAATAGTTACTGCACCTGGTCCCGGTAGTGGAAAACTGGCAACATGTCTTTCCCAATTATATCACGAACATATAAGGGGGATCGATGCCGGCTATGCTAAATTTGAGACATTTCCAATTTGGAATTTACCATTGAAACACCCCGTAAATATGGCGTATGAATCTGCGACTGCTGACCTTGGTGATTTCAATCAAGTAGATCCCTTTCATCTTGAAGCTTATAATATAAAGGCAGTTAACTATAACAGAGATGTAGAGATTTTTCCTGTGGTTAAAAAAATAATGCAAAGAATTATGGATAGCAGATTAGTCTATAAATCACCTACAGATCTGGGCGTAAATAAAGCAGGTTTTGCGATAATTAATGATAATCTGGTGCAACAAGCCGCAAAACAGGAACTAATCAGAAGATATCTACGATATAGTTGTGAATATGCGATGGGTTTTTCAGATAAGATGACTGTTCAAAGAGCGGAATTGTTGATGAAAGAACTAAATCTTACTGTACATGATCGAAAAGTTGTAAATGAGGCTCGACAGGCTTCTATAGCTGCTAAAAAAAAAGGGAAAGGGAACGAAGGGGTATTTGCTGGAGCTGCACTACAATTGGTAAATGGAAAAATTATGACTGGTAGCAATTCTCCTTTGATGCATGCGGCTTCAAGTTTAATCCTAAATACAATAAAAGAATTGGCAGGTATTCCTAAAAATATACATCTTCTATCTCCCCATATTTTGGAATCCATTAGTTATTTAAAATCGGAAATTTTCAATAACAAACGATTAAGTCTCAATCTTGAAGAAACTCTAATAGCTTTAAGCATCAGTGCTGATTTCAACCATTCTGCTAAGGTAGCCATAGACAAACTTAAAGAACTAAGTGGATGTGAAATGCACTCGACTCATATACCCACTCCAGGAGATGAAGCTGGTTTGAGACGATTAGGTCTAAATATTACATCTGATCCAAACTTTTCGTCGAAAAGCCTATTTATAACCTAATTCTTTTACATCAATATCTAGTTTTGAGATAATCTCGAAATTCTTATTAAATGTGTTTGATATTTAATATTTTTATAATAAAATTATTATTATTTTTGATACCATCAGAGAAGTGTAATATAAAATTGACAGATGCGATTAATGGTAATATTCGATTTATATTCGTTACGGGAGGTGTAATGTCAGCCGTAGGAAAAGGTGTAGCTACAGCAAGTTTAGGAAAAGTACTCCAATTCCGGGGATTCAACATCTCTGTAGTTAAAATTGATCCTTACCTAAATGTTGATCCCGGAACACTTAATCCAATAGAACATGGCG
This sequence comes from Promethearchaeota archaeon, assembly GCA_019894885.1. GTDB lineage: Archaea > Asgardarchaeota > Lokiarchaeia > Sigyniarchaeales > SOKP01 > SOKP01. The sequence continues at coordinate 17,702 of JAGXNP010000025.1, forward strand.
AATGTTTTATAACTGAGGATGTATGGGACTTTACACCTGTTCATGGATCAGACGAAAGGTCGTATAGGATCTCTGAAATAGATCAAGATTTTGGAACATATTCAAGGTTCCTCGGTATTGAGATGCATCCTTCTCATAATATTACCTCTGGGCAAATATATCTTTCAACAATTTTAAGTGAGAGAAAAGGTAAATTTTTAGGTAAGACTGTTCAATTAATTCCTCATGTAACTAATATAATAAAAGAAAGATTAATGGAGATATCCAATAATGAAAATTTAGATGTGCTTTTAATCGAATGTGGAGGAACTGTAGGCGATTTAGAATCCAGTATTTTTCTAGAAGCTTTTCGTCAAATTAAATTAGAATATCCTAATCGTACAGCCCTGGTTCATGTTACACTTGTTCCTTATTCTCGCGCAGTTGGTCAACAAAAGTCCAAACCAACTCAACATTCTGTTAAAATGCTTCAAAGTATGGGATTACAGCCAGATGTAATAATAGGTAGGAGTGAAAAACCTCTCACAGATGATATTAGATCAAAAATATCCCTTTATTCCAATGTTCCAGAAGCCGCAGTAATTTCGAATCCAGATTTAGATATCGTATATGAGTTACCTATATTATTTGAAGAACAGGGATTAGGAGATTTTCTCTGCGAACTAATAGATTTAAAAGCTAAGTTGGTATCTTATAGCGAAGTTAATAATTATTCGGAATGGCTGAAAATGGTTGAGATGTATAAGAGCGCTAATAAAATTATAAAAATAGCCATGCCTGGAAAATATTTCAACATCTCAGATTCATACATCTCGATAAATGACGCTTTAGAGCACGCTGCAGCTCATCAGGGCTATAAGACAGAATTGAAAATGATAAATATAACGGAAGAAACTAACATTGAAGAAGAATTGAAAGATTGTGACGGAATATTATTAACCCCGGGATTTGGAGGGCGGGCGGTGGAAGGTATGATAAAATCTGCTGAGTACGCAATGGAAAATAAAGTACCGTTTCTTGGAATCTGCTTTGGAGCGCAACTATTCTTTGCAGCTTTCTGTAGAAAGTATTTGGGATTAAAAGGTGCCAACTCTTCAGAAATTAATCCTAAAACGCCTTTCCCAGTAGTAGATCTCTTAAAAAGTCAAGAAGATGTTACTGAAAAAGGTGGAACAATGCGTTTAGGTGCTCAGAAAATAATTATAAATGAAAATACAAAACTTTACGAAGCCTATAAACAAAAAGAAGTTTTCGAGAGATTTAGGCATAGGTATCATATTCAAGAGCGATTTATAGACGAAAAAGCAAAAGAAAATGGGCTTATTATTTCAAGTAGAGACGAAACTGGCGAAATAATTAATAGTATCGAGTTAGATAGAGAAGATCATTGGATGATTGGAACACAATTTCATCCAGAGTTCAAATCTAGACCCTATGCTCCCTCAAAGGTTTATTATAATTTTATTACCGCATGCGTGATGTATCAAAATAAAAGAAATAGAAATTAGTCGCGAATAGCTAAAACAACCAAATCTTCCAAACTTTTCATACCCCTTGATTCGGTTTCATTATAAGTTATATATTCGTTCTCACCTAGCTCTACTTCTCTAGAATCATTAGAAAAAACACCTCTTCCTTTTAATACTAAGAAAACAACTGGATGCGATCCATGATGAGGTTCGATTTCTAAACCTTTTTTTAAAGAGATTCGCATGACTTTAAATTTCTCTGAAATATAGATAGGATCTTTTGAGGGTACGTTTAAATTAAAACTCTGATTTTCAAATATATTTTTTCGCTCTATAATATTCACCTTTTAGGTTTACGATTAAGATTTATTTTTTTTTATAATGTAGTTGCGATTTTAAAACTTCTTCTTCAGAATTATAAGATACTGATAAAGACAGAAAGTAGAGCTCCATTCAATGAGATTTAATAAATCTTGGATTTATATCCTATAAGAAACGTAAATAAACTAAATAGATCAGAGAATCAATTACTTTTTACAATTTAGTATATTTCCTATTTTAAAATACATTTAAATTGAAAAATAAATTGCATATATATATTTAATTTACCTATAAAATGAATAAACAGAAATTATGCCAACATTCGGACATTTGTTTTATGGATTTTGTCTTCTTTTACCGTTAATGTATTATACACGAAATAAATTCAGCTATAAGATTGCGTTTGTTTTTATGGTGAATAATATCTATGGGCCCGACATCGTAGGGTTATATTTTGTTACACCCTTTCATAGTATCTTAGGATTTCTGTTGTTAGCAATCCTATATTCTCTTGTTTTTAGCTATGGTTCAAGATTTTCATTGGTGCGATCCGAAAAAGGATTTCCGTTGAAATTCGAAGATAGTGGAATAAGAGAATTGAATTGGTTAAATGCATATTGTGTCACTGCCGCGGGTGGGCTTTCACATTTCTTTATAGATCAGTTCTTTCATTATGGAACTAACATGACAATTTGGGAAGGAATTAGTATCTCTTTAGAAGAAATGCTAGATTGGAGTGGTCTTGCTTACCACTCTGTTTCAGTATACATGCTGATAGGAGAGACTATAGTCGTTATCACATTATTATTATCGCTATTTTTCTTTATGAAAGGATTCAAAGATACTGCTAAATTATTCGCAATTTCTACTGCATTATCAGTGCTCTTGTTAGTATTTTTGTCCACTGAAACCTTTGGTGGAGAAAGGGAATATGCAGTTTTATTATGTTCTGCTGTGTATATTTTAGCACCTCTCTTCTTGCTCTTCTATGTAGCAAGAAATGTGGAAGAAAAACCAAATGAAGTTGCTGATGTTCCTAAAATTAAGCGAACAACACTTTTAAAGATTGTAGCAATAATAGGTATAGTTGTTGGATTATTTTACGTCTTGTACTCCTCCCTTGCTATTTTCATGTCAGATCTTATCGCATCATTAGTAGGAACTAGTGACCCTGCCCAAATTGCTTCAATCCAAGTATTAGGGTTTTATTATATAACTTTTGCATTAATGATCCTTATCGGTTCGATAGGTTTATTCTTTAAAAAGAACATCTTCAGATATCTTGTGATTATTGGATGCTCGTACTTCTTAATATTTGGGTTCCCCTTAGCAATTGCCTTCTTTCTCTGTGAAAAAGAGGTAAAAGAGATATTTAATAAAAGAGATTAACTTTTTTTTTTTTTTATTTTTAATTAAACTTAATCAATTTCGAGAATTTTAGAGATAACATTTTTATAACTAATAATCGGATTAAATATAATAATTAAAAAAAAGATTGTTATTCTGAGTTTATATCAAGGATTCTCTTAACTAAATTTTTCTTTTCCTCTAGATTTGCTTGACGAGAAATCATGATTCTCTGAGCTTGAGGAGAACCTGCTCCATGCATAGATTCCGTTCGATAACTCACAGAGGCAACTCCCATTGTGAGATTTTCAATGAATCGAAGTACTTTATACCTATCTTCAACGCACATTCCTTCACATGTTGTTAAATACTTCTCGATTAAAGGACCTATCTCCTTCGACTTGAGATCAGCCTCAGAGGGCATTGTACATATCATTCCTCCGGCGATATCTTCAGCTAATCTCCCGATCTCGTAGGGAAAGCGCGTGACATTCTGTTTACATACATTTGCGAGGAGCATGTCCATTTCGTAATTACCTGATTCTCGTTGAAAACCTAAAGAACTGCAAGCTATTCCACAACTATATAAGGTTTCGTTTAAATGGGTCATCTCAACTAGTTTATCTCTTACATGGGATGCTTTATCAGTTCCGTTATATTCAGAGATTAAGGCTGTAGCACCAATTAATACATCTCCCACTCCGACTTTGCATCCACCATAGGATTGTCTATGAAAACCCGCAAAACGGTTAACTAACTCACCTGTGAAATCTACTTCACCATTCATGAAAATGTTATTATTAGGAATAAATACATCATCAAAAACAACAAAAATCTCTTGACCTCCAAATTTGAAGTTACCAATATCTAACTCATCGGGCTCAATTTTTCGTGTATCACACGACTGTCTACCATAAATCATTGTTATTCCCGTTTCGTTGGTATCAATTCCAAAGCTTACTGCGTATTCCTCTTCACCCGATCTCAAGGCAAGAGTTGGCATTATTATTGCTTTGTGAGAGTTTAAAAATCCAGTTTGATGCACTTTTGCTCCTCGAACGACTATTCCATCATCATTCGTATCAACCACATGTAAATACGCATCGGGATCCGGTTGATCCATAGGTCTTTTACTTCTATCTCCTTTTGTATCTGTCATAGCACCATCGACCATGAGATCTTCCCTTTGAACATCTATCCAATAATTTTTAAATCGCGAATGGTAATCAGTGCTATATTTTTTATCCATTTCATATGTAACGCTATATAAAGAATTTGCTGCGTCAAAACCCACGCATCTTTGGAAGCAACAAGCTGTATGCTGTCCTAATAATCGCTGCATTTTAACTTTATTTATTAAATCTTCGGTTGATTGGTGAATATGGGTAAATCGATTTATTATTTCACCGGTTAAATGAGATTTAGTTGTCATTAAATCCTTATACTCGTCCATCTGAGCTAATTCATAGATTTTCATAACGGTATTTATCGATGGTTTAATAATTGGATGATTCCAAAATTCTTCTACCTTTTCACCGAACATATACAGATTAACAGGTCGTTGGATGCTTTTAAAATACTCTTTTGGAGTTTTTAATGTCATTTTTATTATTTCTTCTATTTTTATTATAATTACATATATTTCAATTAGTTATTAAAAATGATTCTAATATTTGTTAACTTTTTCCTACTGGACAAGATTCAATGCATTTATTACACCAAATCACGGTACTTTCTGAAAATTTTTTAAAATTCTTAAGACAATAATTAAGACATATATCTTTATTATACTTTCCTTCTTCTAGAGCGCCAGCAGGACAAGAATAAAGGCAGATATCACAATTTCTACAATAAGCGCTCTCATGAATAGGCGTACCATAAGATAATTCTGCTTCAGTTACCAATGCCCTTAATCTTACTTGAGAGCCAAATTTTTTTGTAATTAGGAGATTATTTTTTCCAATCGGACCAATTCCAGCTAGAGCAGCAGCGTCTTTTAAGTATAGTCCTGGTTCATAAGGCATAATTTTTGATTTGAAACCCTTTTTAGCTAAAAAACTCTTGATTTGATGGCATTGATCTATTAAAATTGAATCAGCAAAATGATAACTTTTTCCCCTCTTTTCGTCTTTACTCCACGCATCAAGACTAAGATCGTATAAGTGAAATCCTACTACGATTACAGTTTTAGATTTTTTTAGATATGATTCAGGGGCATGATCCTTATCAAATTTATTGAAATTAGTTGGGTCGCAAAATCCTACAAAATCTATACCTATTTTATCACAATAAGCAATAAGGTCGTCTGTGAGTTCTTTAACTATTACCATAATATCGATTTAAGTATTTAGTCCATTATTTATTAAGAGAGAGAAACATTTCATTTAGAATTAACAATAATGAGAGAACGAACTTTTTTTCGTTAAGTGCTATTTAAACATTGTTTCTTAAAATTATCTATATAAATTTTTAATTTAATATAAAGTGAAACCAAATAATCTATACCTATTTTTAATGAAAGATTAAGCTAACGCAATTAATAATTTATCCAGTTAATAAATAAGCTTAAAAAAAGTTACTTGTTATCTATATGTTAAGTATATAAAAGAAGATAAATACATTTTTGTCGATGCTATACAAGAAAGAAAGACCAGCAATTTTAATGTTTAAAGATGGTCGTTATTTCGAAGGGATTGGGTTTGGAGCGACTAAAAAAGTATATGGGGAAATTGTATTTACGACAATTACGGGTGCTGGATATAATGAAACTCTAACTGATCCTTCATATAAGGGACAAATAGTAGTTATGACTCATCCTCTGGTTGGAAATTACGGCGTTCCTGCTTGGGAAAAAGATTCACACGGGATTCATAAATATTTTGAATCAGATTCGATAAAAGTAAGTGGATTTGTCGTTAACGAATGTTGCAAAAATCCTAGCCACTACGAAAGCGTAAAAACTTTAAACGAATTTCTATTGGAAGAGAATATTCCTGGAATCGAATGGATAGACACCAGAGCAATAACAAAACTATTAAGGGAAGAAGGAGTGCAATTAGGAATGCTAGCAGTTTTCAATCCAGGAGAATCTCCTAACTTAGAAGAATTGAAAGAAGAAGTCAAAAAAGTGGAAGACCCAAACCTTAGACATTTAGTAAGCGAGGTATCCACTAAAGAAGTTAAAATATTTACACCCTTAAATCCTAAAGGTAAAGTAGTGGTACTAGATTTAGGAGTAAAGAATAATATCTTAAGAAATTTCTTACAGAGAAAAATCGAAGTAATTTTAGTACCGTATAATTATACATTTGAAGTGATTATGTCTTACAAACCAAATGGAGTATTTATTTCCAATGGACCCGGAGATCCCGCAAAATATAAAAACGCTATTGGAGTCGCTCAAAATTTAATCAGTAATAGCATTCCTACAATGGGTATCTGTTTAGGAAACCAGATAATTGGTCTGGGTGCGGGGGGTTCATCATACAAATTAAAGTACGGTCATAGAGGAGGGAATAAGACTGTTATAAACAGCAAAACAAATCAATGCTATATCACTTCACAGAATCACGGATATTGTGTAAAAGAATTCAGTCAAGGAGGATTTTCAGAACTTCTTTATAATATCGACGATAAATCAAATGAAGGATTAATTCATGAGAGTAAACCAATTTTTGCTGTTCAATTTCATCCTGAAGCCTCGCCTGGTCCTTTAGACTCCCTATATCTTTTTGATAAATTTATTGACTTAATGGAGCTATGATATCATGCCGTTAGATAAATCGATTAAAACAGCGCTAATTCTTGGGTCTGGAGGAATTCGGATTGGACAAGCTGGAGAATTTGATTATTCTGGAAGTCAGGTTCTTAAAGCCTTGAAAGAGGAGGGTATTAAAACAATACTTATCAACCCAAATATTGCAACAATACAAACTGACCCTGTGTTATCTGACCAAGTCTATTTACTCCCAATAAATGTAAAATATGTTGAAAAAGTTATAAAGAAAGAAAAACCTGATGGAATTTTATTGGCATTTGGGGGACAGACTGCTTTAAATGTCGGAGTCGAGCTAAAGGAGCAAGGAATATTAGAAAAATATAATATACGCGTTCTTGGTACGCCGATAGAAGCGATCGAGGTTACAGAAGATCGAGATTTGTTCGTAAAAGCTATGAATAAAGCAGATGCAAAAGTATGCCAAAGTAAAGCGGTAACATCATATAAAGAGGCAATTAAAGTAGCTCAAGAATTTGGTTTTCCTTTAATGCTCAGAGTAGCCTATACCTTAGGAGGTAGAGGTTCAGGTATCATTGATAATATGAAAGATTTCGAAAGAATGGCAAAAAAAGGGTTAGCCCAATCGAGGATTAATCAAATCTTAATCGAGGAATCCGTATGGGGTTGGAAAGAAGTTGAATACGAAGTGGTACGAGATTCAGCAGATAATTGCTTTATAAACTGTAACATGGAAAATTTCGATCCTGTGGGAATCCATACGGGAGAGAGTATTGTAGTTGCACCAAGTCAAACTTTAACTAACGAAGAATATCATATGTTACGCTCTGCGTCAATCCGGGTTATAAGAAGTCTTGGGATCATTGGTGAATGTAACATTCAATACGCGTTAAATCCCTTTTCAAAAGAATTTCGCGTAATTGAAGTTAATGCCCGTCTTTCGAGATCGTCCGCATTAGCTTCAAAGGCAACAGGATACCCCTTAGCATACATTGCCGCTAAACTGGCCATAGGATATAATTTACACGAGTTAAAAAATAAGATTACTGGTATAACTACAGCTTGTTTTGAGCCAGCCTTGGACTATTTAGTTCTTAAAATACCAAGATGGGATTTAACTAAATTTCAAAAGGTGGATCGCCGCATTGGAAGTCAGATGAAATCTGTAGGAGAAGTGATGGCCATTGGAAGAACTTTTGAGGAAGTTCTCCAGAAAGCAGTCAGAATGTTAGATATTGGTATGAAAGGATTGGTAGCTAATAATTTAGAAGATATTGAAGATATCAACGAGTTAAAATATGCATTAAGAAACCCCACTGATTTAAGGCTCTTCAGAATTGCTGAGGCAATCAAAAGAGGCATATCAATAGATGAAATATATCGTTTATCAAGAGTAGATAAGTGGTTTTTGTATAAATTAAAAAATATTGTTGATCTTAACCGTCAAATTCAAGACATTGAATTATTGGAATCCGATGATAATGAAAAGAAGTATTGGCTAAAACGAGCAAAGCGATTCGGTTTTTCAGATGGTCAAATCGCGAAGATTATGGGTGTTGATACTATTTTCATCAGACAAATTAGAAGGAGATTAAGGATTCTGCCTTATGTTAAAAGAATTGACACATTAGCAGCCGAATGGCCTGCCGTGACTAATTATCTTTACCTCACTTACAGTGCTTCTGAACACGACATTGATTTTGAAAGCGAATATAAATCTAATCTTACAAAAGTTATAGTGTTGGGCTCAGGGACTTATCGTATTGGTGCTTCTGTGGAATTTGATTGGGGGTCGGTCAATTGTTTATGGGGATTAAAA
>JAGXNP010000260.1 GCA_019894885.1 Promethearchaeota archaeon
AATTGATAATTTTTTGCCCATTCATGAATAGCGCTGGGAATTACATATTCTTGTCCATGACCATTTAAAAGAATCATTTTTCTAAAACCCATGTTCCATAAACCAGTTATAATTGCACGTAAAAGCCCTTTAAATATTTCTTCCGGTACAATAATAGTTCCTGGCATTCCCAAATGATGATATGGATGTGAACCATACCAGGTTGGTTGAGCAACTGTGCATCCTGTTTTTTGTGCTACTAATTCTGCCATTCTAGTTACAAGAAATGTGTCTTCCCCAATACATGCCGCAGGGCCATGATTTTCTGTAGAACCAACAGGTATAATGATTACATCATTTTTTTTAACACGTTCCCGAATTTCAGCAATATTCATATTTTGGAGATATATTCCATCCGCTTTATCAAGGTGACCTTCCTTAGGAGGTAAGTTCCATTTACTCATATTATTTCACATTCAAATCTTAATTTAATGATTTGATATAATTCAGTTTCTTTAATAAATTTATTAGTCTTGGGCGTTTTTGGCAAAATATTGCGACCTTTGGGATAGACATTGAACATAAAGGTATGCTAACAGCAACTAAATTAATAGCATTTCAAATTTGATAATTTTAATTTTGGTTTGAATCATAGAAAAAGCCTTTTAAGATGCCTTTCGTAGATATTTTCAGTAACATTTCGGGCAATTATCTCATCGTACTTATTTAGTGCTTTTATATAACGCGTGCCCATTTCTGCAGCAATTTTATATCCTACATGAAGTATTTGCCGAAAATGTTTATTGTAATCTATACAAGATAAGTTATGCCTCAAGGCTCTGACATATTCTTCACTAGACCAATTGCTTACTACTTCAGGAGAAGGTAATTTATCTTTATTAATATTTAGTACTGTGGTGTATGGTGTACACAACTCATCGAATCGATCGAGAGCCTTGACATAGACCTCTTTAGCGATTTCAAGTCCGTCATCTCCCGCCATAGCTAAACCAATTAATTCCTCCAACCATGTTGTTCCCGAAGTTTTTAAATGAATCCCTGTGTTAAATTTTTTAATTACTTTATTAATAATATCGTATATAGAAAATTTATCACTTCCAGAGTGAAGGCTTAGTTTTAAATTGTCAGGTAACGAGAATTTTCTTTTCGCAAATTGGATTACAGCTATAATAATTTCTAGTTCTTCGGAAAGCTGCTTAACATTTCCTTCATAATCAACTCCCTTATTAAATCGACCAGAAAATCTAGGAGCTATTGTTTGAATAGGAATATTTTCGTCAGCTACCGCAGCAAGAATAAATAAAATTTCAATTGGAGTTTGAGGTTCATTTGTTTCGTCCATCGAGATTTCAATTATAAAATTGTTTAAACCTTTTTTCTTCTCAATCTTGCGATATAATTTTCCCGCTTCCTTTACAGCAAAAAGATATTTTTCCGCAATTGCTCTTAAATGCTCATTATTGATCTTTAAAGGTTTCTTGATATTTGAAATGAATATATTTCCTATATACTTCTTATATTTCTCAATAAAGGCGTTTATATCGTCATCGGATGTCTTTTTATTAATAAATTCTGCGATATCAAGAGTAAAATAATTACTCGAATCAATAAATAAATCAATATTAGAAATTCCGACATGATCAGCGTCAATGTAATACTTTCCTTTCCAACCTAATTCTCTTACTGCATGTTGAGCTTCTTTTAAAACATCTGTAGGAGTAGTTTTAGTGATCGTATGTTCTCGGTGAGATTTGTTCCATACGATTGCAACATCGATGCCAATCGTTTGTGCTTTTATAATTGCTTTTAATTGAGCTTTTCCTTGACAACCAAACCGATCTCCGGTACCTATTGAATATTTTTGTAATCTCATTATTAGTATAATCTTATCTCTTGAATTTTATATAATTACGATATCTTAAAATAGTCAACGGCATTATTATAACAAATATTTTCAATAGTTTTTCCAAGTAAATCCATATCGGCAGGAATTTCTCCATTTTCAACATCAAATCCAATCAAGTTACATAATATTCTACGAAAATATTCATGCCTTGGAAATGATAAAAAGCTTCGGGAATCCGTAGTCATACCAATAAACCGACCCAACAATCCTAGATTAGATATAGTATTAATTTGATTAGTTATTCCATCAATTTGATCTAAAAACCACCAACTAGGACCAAATTGCATTTTCCCGGGAAAAGAACCATCTTGAAAATTACCAATAATAGACGCAATTAATTCGTTGTCTCGAGGATTTATATTATAAAAAATAGTTTTTGCAAGTTCTCCAGATTGATCAAGTCTGTCTAAAAATTTAGCCATTTTATCTCCAAAAGTGTAATCACCAATAGAATCGCAACCTACATCAGGTCCAAGTTTATTGAATAATCTTGTATTTTTATTACGAAGGGCTCCAATATGAAACTGTTGGACCCAACCACGCTTATAATTTAATCTAGCACATTCATATAAAAAAGCTGATTTAAACTTTGAAACATCTGTCTCAACTAATTCTTTTCCTGAGAGAACATTTGTTGTTATTTTTTCAATTTCTCCATTGGTATATGTTTCAGCCCAAAAAGTCAGGATACCATGATCAGCAATTCGACATCCCATGTCATGAAAATATTTATGACGAACATCTAATGCTTCAATTAAACTTGAAAAGTTTATTATTTCAATACCAGAGATTTCGCTTAATTTAGAAATATAATTAATATATTGAGTAGTTTTTTCTACCGCCATTGCTTTGTCTGGTCTAAATGTAGGAAATACTTTAACCCTATAGCCGTTATCCTTGATTTTTTTATGATATTCCAAAGAGTCAATTGGATCGTCTGTTGTACAAATAAGCTTTACATTCATTTTAAGAAGTAAATTCTTGACTGAAAATTCTGATGATTGGAGTAAAGCAGAGCACTGGCCATAAATTTTTTTGCATGTTTTTGGGCTTAATAAGGTATCAATATTAAAATATCTCTGAAGTTCTAAATGAGTCCAATGATAAAGTGGATTGCGAATTGCCATTGGAA
>JAGXNP010000261.1 GCA_019894885.1 Promethearchaeota archaeon
CATTTATATAAGTTTATAATGGAAAAAGTATCATTTTATATTATATTTTGATATTCTTAAATAAATTCTTAATCTCTAAAAATCATGGACGAGAATAAACTTGGATCAATAATAGCAGAGTATTCAAAATTATATACTTGCGCTGTTTCAGATGCTATCGATGAGCTAGGTTTTGAACCTGGTTTTATTGATGCAGGTATAAGACCAATGTGGCCTGGCTCGAGGATACTCGGCTTAGCAGGGACAATGAAGATGTTACTCTCTGATGAGCCACTCGAGAGGAATATTATTGCTCGTTTAGTCAAATTTATGAGAAAACTTCCCAAATATCCTATAATGTGTGTTGATATGTCAGGTCAAATGATTGCTGCTGGGCTTGGACAGAGCACAAGTAGGTTACTTCAAGATTTAGGATTTCGAGGAGGTTTAGTTGATGGACCAATCCGAGATATTTCACAAGTTATTTCATTAAATTTCCCAATTTTTGCAAGAGGGATAATAAGTTCATCAATTCGAGGTAGAATGGTTATAGATCTAGATAATGTGATGAAACCTGTGAAATGTGGAGATAGAGTGATAACTCCAGGAGATTTAATATTTGGTGATATTAATGGTGTAGTCATCGTTAACCAAAATAATATTGAATCTGTTTTATTAAAAGCAAAAGAAATAATCTCTACAGATAAATGGTGGTTTGAGCAATTAGAAAAAGGACGTGATCCTACTGATATTGAAAAAGAAAAAGAATTACCTTAATTTGTCTAAAAATAGTGTTTTATCTAGTTAATATGTTGAATACTGAGCAAAATGAAATTCGGCTTGAAGATATTAAAGCTTTGAATTCTATTTTTGATTTATTTCTCACTTTTATTAATAAATTTCCCATTAAAAAACCTAGGTTCAATTCTGATAAATTTAGAGGGAAGTTAGATGATATCGAACAAAAATTCCACCAAAACGAGAAAATTACACGCAAAGAATTTGTAAACCAATTAAATAAGCTTAAATCAACTATTCATAAAGTGGTTGTGCCTGAATTACTATATATCATAGGATGGCATGGAGGAATTATCATTAATGATATTGGGTTCTGCGAATTTGATAACCCAAGCTATTCCTTGGATCGATTATTAAAAAGTATACGATTAGCTATTGATAATCAAATGCCTTATAATTTAGAAGTAGCTGTAAGTTGTTTAGAATGGTTGAATGAAAGATATCCAGAAAATTTTGAAGAATTTCTAAATTTATTTAAACAAGGGAAGTGTGAAATAATTAATCCTTCATACTCTCAACCTTATAACTTAATTATAGGCCCAGAATCTAATCTTAAACACTTTGAATACGGATTAAAGAATCTAAGAAAAATTGGATTGGATTCCAATATGTATTATTGCTCAGAAAGTTCAATCCACCCACAAATTCCCCAAATATTAAAAGGTTTTAGTATTAAATACGCATCACTAAGAACTCGCCTATTAGGAGTTAATCCAACTGCTAACTCACCGCACATTGGTTGGATTGGATTAGACAACACCTCGCTCGATGCTATCGTAGACCAGTCAGGGATATTTAATGGAGAGTATTGGCATGGTACTTTTTTTCAAGAATTACCTAATTTATTATTTCAAGCTGTTGCTCGTCCTTTTATGAAAAAAATAGTATATTCCAATCTTGAAGATTTTATAAATACCATGCCTTACCAAGAAGAAGTCTGGCGAATGTCTAAGTTTTCAAACATTTTTGGAAAATTTTTAAGTTTTACTGAGTTCTTTGAATTGACTGAGAGAGATGGTGATTTTAAATATATTAGAGATGAATTCCGTCTTAGCGATCATGTATTTCAGTCATCTAAATTGTTCCTTTATAATAAAAATTCTGAAATCCTTATTATTATAGCCGAAATCTTGAATGGTATCTTAAGCTATTATAACCAAGAATCTAAGGATGCACTTTTTGAGCATTTATGGGAAAAATTATTACCTAACCAAGCTCACGATTGCTATGTGGGCCCCTACATACGATCGGGAGATTATTCGCAAACACAATTGGATATGGAAGAGCTCCGTAATATAAATCTAACCAAAAATCCAAATACTATTTCTGAGTTGAGTATTCAAATACATAAAGAAATACAAGATACATGTACTAGCCAAATGAATGGAGCGCTTTTAGAAATAGCTAAAGGAATTCTTAAAGAGCAAATAAATCCAGAAGAACTTCCAAATACCTTATTCGTTTTTAATCCAACCCCTTATTCAAGAAGAGATATAATCTCCTTTCCATTGCACCAAAAAAATATTCATCGAAAATTCATAGCGGAAGTACCGGGATTTGGGTATAAAATCTATTCTACAAGTGAGGAGCATAACAAAATACCAAAATCAAAGCCATTATTTTTCTATGAACTAAAATTACTAGACGATTTTAAAAAAATTGAAGTGATATATAAGGAGAATCTTGTTTATGAATTGTCCTTTCTTCCGTTAATTCCATACGATTTAGAGCTGAAAGAAAAGTATCGCAATGATGTAGAAGAAAAATACATTTTTATAGGAAATGCTAAAAATCAGAGTTTTAAGGTTGAAATAGTTCAATTCAGCGGAATAAATAGGCTTGAGATTATCCTTGAAACTAACTCTAAGAACCATGTTATTCTCACACCGAAAGTCAATATACAAAAATCTCTAATTAATTATCCTTTTGGAATCGAAGAAACAAGAAGAAGACAGATACAAACATTGGATTTTGTATGGCTAAAGGGAATTAGTGAACAAATTATCTATATTCAAAAAAATAGTCAAAGATTTGAGATCAACCAAGAAAACTTTGAACTTAAAAACATTCTTTACGATAAAGGGAGATATGAATTCGCTATAGTTATTACTGATAAAAGGGATTCCCTCTC
>JAGXNP010000262.1 GCA_019894885.1 Promethearchaeota archaeon
CTTTTTGTCAATATAAAAAAAAAAGGATTTTAATTATTAAAAAAAAGAGATTATTATTTTATCCACAAAGCTCTTGGGTATTAGTCCCATTTCATCCCAAGTAGCGCGTAGCCATCTGACACTCCCATTAATGGTTCAATTAGATATCTAAAACCTTCAATATTGAGGAAAGGCATGAAATATTTATTTAACTCTCCTCCCGCTTCTTCCATTTTACCTCTTTCTGTATAAATTAGATGATATTGTTTAATGCCGTTTAATCCTCCTGCCGCATTAAAAACTCTCCATTTAGTAACGAAGGGGGTTTCTCTCGGTTGTTTCAAATATAACTTTGCCATATCAGGAGCTTTATCAGGCGGATACCACACAGTCAACATATAAATGCCCATTTTTTTTACCTCTCACTTGAACTTATTTTAAATTAAATTAAATTTCTTGGCGATGAAAAATTAGTTCGGATACCTATTTATATATTGACATTTTTGTGAAATAATTCTGCTAATACAAAAAACGTGATAAAATAACGGTTAATGTTCATAGAATTTGATTCTTTATTTTTTACCTCAGAAATTTAAACAAAACTTCGTTAAACTTATCAGGTTTCCTTTAGATTTAATCTGCTAAACTTTGAATGGTTAGAGAACATAATCTGACATGATGAGTATTATCTGCAGAATAGACTATTACAGTTATAATGTGAGTGCCTGAGGAAAAACTTGGAATGAAATGTTGGAATCCTAACTTGATTAATATTATGCCCCTATTATAAACTGCTAAGTCTTTTCAAGTTTAAATTTCTCCAAATTTTTATCTACTCTGTTAATTTTTAAAATTTAACTATTTTCCCACAATTAATTATTAGATAAATAATGTTTTAATTTGTAATGGAATAATTAAATAATTTAATCATAATAGAATGGAAGGTGATATATGAATGAAAATTATTACGGGTGTGGATATTTTAGATGAAGAGATAAAAAAGAAATTAAGGACTGAAAATATCTATAAAATTTTTAATAATTTTATTATTCCACTTATAACAGAAGAGGAGCGGGAATTTTTGGAGGAATTAGAGCAATTTTTACTAAAGGAAATTGAACCAAAAATGAATTTAAGTGAGGAAGTATACGAACTTTTTCCCATCCTCGGAAAGAAACACTACATTCAAAGATTAAATCCGTATGGAGATTCTGAAAGATATAGCATGCGATATGAAATGCTGTTAGCAATGGCAACATCGATTATTGATCCCGAGTTAGATTTAGCCCGGGTGGTTACTGGGGTAATATTTGCTAATCCATTGTTTCAATTTGGCACAGGAAATAGAATTTCTGAGATTTTAAACGAAATTATAACGGGCAAAAAGATTGGTTGTATTTGTATCACTGAAAGAAAACGTGGTTCTGATGCGGTTAATATGGAAATGAAGGTTGAAGATAAAGGAGATCATGCAATTTTCACTGGAGAAAAATTATATACGACTAATGGTCCAGTAGCGGATTATTTTATAGTATATGGTGTTTCGGATGTTTCAGATCCACGCGGAACAATGTATCAAGCAATTGCAGAAAGAGGATATGAAGGATTACAAACCAATCGACTTGGCATTCAATCTGTTCCACGAGTACAAATTGGGCAGTGTCTTTTTAATTCTGTGAAAATCCCGAGAGATAATATTCTTGGAGACAGAGGTCAAGGGTATAAAAATCTTTTTTCCGGACTTGTAGCAGAAAGATGTTCCATCATTGGGTCTAGTTTAGGTATCGCGTGGTTAACTGCGGTTACGGGTCTCATTTATACAAACTTAAGAATTCAATTTGGCCGACCTCTATACGATTTCCAAGGAATTTCACTTCCTCAAGCCCAGAATTTCACCGAACTTATGGCGGCTACAGAACTTGGCTTAAAATCAGCTTTTGAGTATAACAAAACAATTGAACGGAAACATTTCGATCAACAAAAGTTCATTAAATACAACGCAGCATTTAGTTCTGGCACAAAATATCTTGCTTCACACCTAGCTCATAAAATTTCTTACGAAACTCAACAGTTGTGTGGAGGTATTGCTTTTACAGATAACTTGCGGATTGATAAAGCATTAGAAGTAGCTAAAGTTCAGGAAATAATCGGGGGTGCTCGAAATATACAGCTCTATTTGGTTAGTAGAGCTATTAAAGATATGATTTCTCTATTATAATTAAAATTTATTAATTAATCGTGAAATAACCGAATTATTTAATCCTATTAGGGTTTTGGATTTTTTCTACTAGAATTTGAAATAAATTTTATCCAAACAATTGAGGTCTATAGGTACCTAGGGACAATTTGCCCATACATACTTAAATATCATTGCGCCCTTGTATATTATGATAACTTCTAAGGTGGGATTATGAGTAAAACCGAAAATAAAAAAGATGGCTTAATTCAGAGCCAAAGATCATTATATACAAAATTCAAAAGAATAAATCGCCTATTCAAAATTCATTTCTCGTCCTTAACCTTGCTATTTTTATTGGCATTAGTGTATATTATTCTATGGGCATATTTAGTATTTACAGGACAAACAATACCTGAGCTAACCCAAATATATGGCTTATTTGGAACCATAGTGACTATTCTGATAACTTCAGTTCTTTCCCTCCTAATTATACAGATAGGAATACAGATAATTTTTTATGGATTATTCATAATCAGAGGAAATCGTTCTCTTAAACAGACTAAAGACGACAAAAAACCTAGAACTGCCCCCTATTACGGGATGGCCCCATACATTACCAATTTCTATGCGTTTTTTAAGCGCTATTCAAAAGAAAAAACTACTTTGGTTAAACTAGTCAAAACTTTCCTATTCTTTAATTTCTTTTTTGGTTTTCTCGTAATTTTCTTAGTTACACG
>JAGXNP010000263.1 GCA_019894885.1 Promethearchaeota archaeon
GGACCGGGTGCAGTAACTATTATGATCGGTTTGGAAGTTTCGATATAAGGATTAGCACCATACCCCTCTTCACTTATGATTAAATCAATATTAGTTGGATAGCCCATAATCAACTTATGCGTATAAACTTTAATATTGCGGCGCTCTAGTTTATTCATAAATTGTTTTACTACTTGTTGTCTATTGTAACGTGTAACTACCACCCCACTTACATTAATTTCTCCATCTCGTAGATCATCGATTAATTTCATCGCATTTATGTCGTACGTTATACCAAAATCTGCTCGAATCTTCCTTCTTTCTATATCTCCGGAATAAATACAAATAATAACCTCTATTTTATCCTTAAGCACCTTTAGAAGCTTCATTTTCACATTTGGATCGAATCCAGGAAGAACCCGTGAAGCGTGATAATCATATACAAGCTTTCCGCCAAACTCAAGGTATAATTTATTCCCAAATTGAGCTGCTCGATCTAGGATGCTCTTAGATTGCTCTTTTAGATATTTTTCGTTATCAAATCCGATTTTCTGATCCGCCATTATAATTAGAATTATCCCTATTATGTAGTGATATCAATTTCATTCATTTTCCTTTAAAAGTTGGATCTTTTTTCAGACTTAGAGCTTTAAGCGATTCTCTAAAATCGTGTGTTGTTAATAGTTTTCTAAGACCCTCGTTTTCAAGGTCTAAAGTTTTTGATAAAATTTCCTTAAAATAATGATGTAAAGTTTTTTTCATTAATTTTATTGATAAAGATGGTCCTTTAGGTGGTATTAACTTTAAAGCTTGTTCTCTAACAAAAGGCATTAATTCTTCACGCGGTAAAACTTGGTTCACAAATCCAAGTTGATAAGCCTCTTGAGCAGTAATCTTTTTTCCAAAGTAGAGCATTTCTTTCGCTTTCTGAAAACCTATGTAAAAAGGAAGCAAAAAATGAGAACCAAACTCTGCCATGACCGCGCGTTTTATGAAGTAAAATCCTATCCACGCGTCATCAGCCATGTAAATTAAATCAGCTCCGGCTAAGGGCATGGTAAATCCCGCGCCTACAGCTAACCCATTTATGGCAGCTATAACTGGTTTAGAAAAAGACCAGAATTTCATGCATAGCCTTTTGATAGCAATGTCAGTTAAATCAATCTCTTTTAATATTTCTGTAGGGAGTTGAGGGTAGATATTCATGTTAAAGTATCCACCTGAGGAGAAAGCATTCGCTTCCTCGCAACCAGTAATAGTTAATACTTTTGCATTTTTATCTGCTTCCATATCTGCTAACACAGTTTCTATTTCCAGAAAGGTTAGAAAAGACATAGCATTTTTCCTTTTGGGTTGGTTAATTGTAATGGTACAGATTCCGTTAGCTTCCTTCTCATAGATGATATCTTGAAATTCTTCAATTTTCATTATTAAGTCTCAAATAACTTAATTTGAATATATAGAGTTTGATTTACTCACTTATAATTGTTTTCAACTAAAAAAAGAAAAAAAAACTATACTTAATTTAAAAAGTTAAATCATTAAAGCAGTTTAAATAACTGTCTTAGAGTTAAACTCATAATATATTGTTGCATTTGCCTTGTTCCACCACCTATCTCTTGAATCCGAGTAATTCCTAATAGATCATGCATTATTGTATTATCGCAAACTCCTGCTCCACCCATAAGGTTAGCACATTCGTAAACAACTCGTTCGCATAACTGTGTGCTAAGAAATTTAAGTTGGGAAGCGGTGGCTACCAATGCTAAATTGAATTCTTTAGGCAATGTACCTGATTTTTCCATTTTATCATCAATCATTTGGCAAATATTTAAATTTGCTAATGTCATACTCACAGTTTGAGCCCATAAATCAGAAAGAGGAAATCCTACTCCTTGATACTTCAAGATTTCCTTATCGAACTGCTTTCTCATATTAGAATATATCACAGCGTGAGTAATCGCGTTCCATGCCTCTGCTAGATTTAAACATACGATTCCTAATCGTTCTAGATTGAGCCCTTCGAATAAATGCGACCTGCCTTCGCCCGGTTTTCCTAAGATATATTCTGAAGGAACTTTCAAATTTGTCATGGTCTCCTTTCCTATATGAATCCTTGGAGTCCAAGGAATATTAACCCGTTCAGCAGTCCACCCATCCCATGATGTATCAACTAAAAACTGAGCCATAGTATTGCCGTTATTTTTTTCGGTAACTGCATAAACAACCGCCCAATCTGCTTTACTACCGTTAGTTTGATATATTTTTTGACCGTTTAAAATATAACTTCCATCATTTTGTTCATCACATGTAGTTAGCATATGCACTGCATCAGATCCTCTTTCTGGCTCTGTAATGCATATGCAACCAAATTTTTCTCCAGTTACTAATTCCTTTAAAGCTTTCAATCGAACGCCGACATCTTCATGGTGGAGTAATAAGGGATTCACTGCTAAAACTGTAGCTCCGGCACCCATTGTTAGTTGAGGATCAAAAAAATCCATTGCTAAAACCCTCATAAATTCCGTCGTCATCCCATAGGGTTCAAAATCTAATCCAAGATTATCAAATTTGTGCATTCGAGTAATATATCCGCTTCTGCCAATTTCTGGTATCCACTCATAGAAATCTTCGTTATGAGTTATATTATTATCTTTTTCAAATTTCACGAAAAACTTTTGGGCTTGTTTAAGG
>JAGXNP010000264.1 GCA_019894885.1 Promethearchaeota archaeon
CTGCAATTTGTAGCGGTTCAAGGTTTCTCAAACTGCTTAAAAAGATTATTTTTGTATTTTTAAGTTCTTTTTCTGATATATCTTTTTTTGAGAGATAGTTAGCAGCACCACTATAAGCGTATATTCTTCTTTCCCCTTTTTTATTTAAAGCTACAAATGCAGATCCTGTTGTATAATCTCTAGAATACTTAATTAATCTTGTATCTACAGAGACTTCTTTAAAATCGTTAATTATTTTCTCACTGAAAGCATCTTTTTCCCCTAGTTTACCGATAAAAGCCGTTGATAACCCAATTTTTGCGCAAGCATAGGCAGTATTCGCTGCAGCCCCACCAGATAATATTGTTAAATCTGATACAAATACTTCGTCATCATCAAATGGATGTCTTATTACTTGAGCTATCATGTCAACAAGTGCAGCCCCAATACAAATTACATCGAAAATATTAACCACTTCACTCCTAAATTATGTCTTTTTGATCATAATTAAAGGATCCAAATTCAGACTTTATATCGAGTAAATTCTGGTGTTTTGATGGTGAATTTTGGCAGTAACCGATAATTTTCGACTCTACATTGTATTTTTTGCTGATTTTGATTATATCTTGAGCTGTAGTTTCATCACAAAAAATTTCCATCCGATGACCCATATTAAACACCTGAAACATCTCTTTCCATTGAGTTTCCGAAGAGCTTTGAATAATTTCAAATATTTTAGGTATTTGAAACAGATTGTTTTTTGTGTATTTAATTCCTTTACCATAGTTCAAGATTTTTGTTTGACCTCCTCCCGTGTTGTGGATTATTCCGTGAATTTCCTTTCGATGGTTTCTTAGTACATCTAAGATTATTGGGGCATAAGTTCTAGTTGGAGACAAAAGTGCTTTTCCTATTGTTAGACTTGAATCTTTAATTTTATCAGAAAGTAAGTGATTTCCGAAAAAAACTAATTGTTCTTCAAGAGATTGGTCATAACACTCAGGATATTTCGAGTAATATTCGTGCGATAGGACTCCGTGTCGAGCAAGCGTTAAACCGTTACTACCTATACCACTATTAAATTCTTCTTCATATGTTGCTTTTCCAGAGCTAGCTAAACCGATGATTACATCGTTATTGGAAATTTTGCTTAAATCGATAACATCTTTTTTCTTCAAACTAGTGAACGCTGATGCGTCGATTATAAGAGTTTTTATGACATCTCCAACATCAGCGGTTTCACCACCACATACCACAGTATTTAATCCCAATTCAGACAACTTTTTACTATAGGAATAGTATTCTTGGATTATGGTATTAATAATCTCGCCATTAATGTACCTGCTATTTCGACCGATATTATTGGAAATGAAGTAATCACCTGTCGCCCCAACGCAGAGCATATCGTCAATATTCATAATAATTGCGTCTTGTACGATTCCTCTAAAAACGGATATGTCTTCTAGCTCTTTATAATACATATAAGCGAGGCTAGATTTAGTCCCCGCTCCATCGGAATGAAAAACTGAGCAAGAATCCGCTTTTCTCCTCACATCTTGAACGATTTTACAGAAAGATCCAGGGTATAATCCTTTATCATAAAATTGTATTGCTTTATGGACATCTTCCTTTTTAGAAGAAACACCTAATTGAGAATAAATATCTTTATGGTTAGACATTTTTATAACGCGTACTTATTTTTAAGAACATTTAGAAGATTTTCTGTTTGTTCAAGAGCTTTCCCTATGTATTTGTGAGGATTTAATAAATCATCAATCTCGTTTTTAGAAAGGACTTCTTGAATTTTTGGATTTTTATATAAAATTTCTTTAATTAATATATTTTCATTTTTTGCTTTAATAGCTGCTTTTCTTAAAATTTCATGTCCTTCTTGCCTACCGATACCTTTTTTAACCAGATTAACCATAACTTTTTCGGAGAGACTCGCTCCTTTAGTAAGATTTAAATTTTTTTCTATCTTAAATTCGTCAAATTCGACTCCTAGGATAATATCCGTTAATTGATTTATCATAAAATCTAAAAGTATGAAGTTCTCTGAGAATATTATTCTTTCATTAGCAGAATTCGTTAAGTCTCTCTCATCTTCTAAAATTATATTATCTAAAGCGGGAATTACATTAGACTTCAACAATCGGGCTAAACTACATATTCTCTCAGATTTATGAGGATTTCTTTTGTGAGGCATTGTCGAACTGCCAACTTGATTCTTATTAAAAGGTTCAAACATTTCAGCTATTTCATTCCTTTGAAGTATTCTAATTTGCGTTGAAATTTTAGCAAGAGATTGCCCTATTAATGCTGTTATAAAAACCACCTCAGCGTGACGATCTCTTTGAATTATTTGGTTTGCTATTAACGTCGGATGTAAATCGAGCTCCTTAGTTACTATATTTTGTAGTTCAATACCTTTTTCTCCAAAGCTTGCCATAGTTCCCACTGCACCAGACATTTTACCGAATGTGATTCGATTAAGCGTTTCTTTTAATCGATCTATATGCCTATCTAATTCATATGCCCATACGCCAAATCTCATCCCATATGTTGTTGGAATAGCATGTTGTCCGTGAGTTCTTCCTATACAAACGAGGTTTTTCTTATCATCAATTACTTTGATTAAGGCTATAATTAGTTT
>JAGXNP010000265.1 GCA_019894885.1 Promethearchaeota archaeon
CTTTTAATATTTCATAAAAAGTATAAGTGAAGCGTGAATTTATTGTTAGTTCCTACAATAAATTAAACCGATTTATTAATTAAACTTTTTATATTTAGATGATTAATTTTACTATTAAAAACTAACCTTTAAACTCATTTTGAAAAAGTTAAGGAGAGGAGCTTTCGTGAAAAGTAATTATTTTCAGATTACCGTCGATATTGAACCGATCTCGAGAAGGCTCTTCTACACCGAGAATGAAACCTTTTATGAATTACTGATCAATTCAGGTATCCGTGTGCGGTCCCTTTGTGGTGGTAACGGAACATGCGGAAAGTGTAAAATACTAGTTCAAGAAGGAAAGAATTTTTTAAATCCGCCAACAAACTCTGAAATGAATTATCTCACGCCGTCGGAGATTAGAGAAAACTGGCGGTTGGCTTGTCAATGTAGAGTAAAAAAACCCCAAATTCAGTTAGTTAAAACACATCAACCACCCCAGTTTAGGATCTTTCTTCCCAAAGATCTACTAATCGAAGATTTTAAGATATTGACATCGGGAAAATCTAAAAAAATAAACCTTAATCCGAACGTAAAGAAATTTTTTGTTGAAATTAATAAACCAAATTTAGAAAACCCTGTTCCTGATATTGAAAGAATTTTAAGTACTCTTTCGTCAATTAAGAATAATAAAGGAATTCATAGTGATGTTTCGTTTGAAATCGATACCATAAGAAAAATTCCTCTAGTTTTAAGAGAAGACCAGCATCATATTTCAATAACGTTATACAATAATAAAAAATTTATAGACTGCGAAGCAGGTAATACAACCGAAGATTGTTTCGGAATCGCATTTGACATTGGAACTACAACGCTTGTTGGGTATTTAATCAATTTATACAATGGAAAAATATATTCAATTGCGTCAGCTCTTAATCCACAGACAGCCTACGGGGAAGATGTTGTTTCGCGTATAACCTACACAAAAGATAATCCCGCAGGACTTGCAAAACTAAATTCTGTTCTGATAGAATCTTTAAACTCAATAATAGAAGAAACATGTACTAATGCTAATGTTTCAGCTAGTCAAATATATGAGGCAACAATCGTTGGAAATTCGGTTATGCATCATCTATTCCTCAATATAAATCCTATTTATATAGGTTTAAGTCCTTATGTGCCCGCACTGAAGAGTGACCTAAACATAAGGGCCAAAGATGTTAATCTTGAGATTTCTAGAAGCGGATATGTTTATTTATTACCATTAATTGCTGGATTCGTTGGAGCTGACACAATGGGTGTAATTATTTCATCAGAGATTGATGAAGAACCAGAATTAACATTAGCGATTGATGTTGGGACTAATGGTGAATTGGTGATAGGTAATAAGGATGTAATTTTTACGGGATCTTGTGCAGCGGGATCTGCCTTAGAAGGTGCTCACATTAAACACGGCATGCGAGCCGCAGCAGGGGCTATTGACACTCTAAAAATTAACCCGAGTGATTTTGGTGTTGAATATACCACAATTAATAATAAAAAGCCCATAGGTATTTGTGGTTCTGGTATTATTGATGCAGTAGCCGAAATGTTACGAGCGAAACTGCTTACCAGAAGTGGTAACTTTAATAAAGAATTGATAGACCACGAGCGTATAATAAAAGAAGAGAAAAACTTTAAATTTATATTAGTAAATAAAGATGATACCCTAATTAAGAGACACATAACGATTTCACAAAGTGATGTTAGAGAATTACAAATGGCAAAAGGGGCGTTCTTCTCTGGAGCAAAGTTGATTTTAAACCATTTAAATCGTGTAAACAATTTAGAACTAGAAATTAAACAGATTCTTTTAGCTGGAGCATTTGGTAATTACATCAATAAAAGTAACGCGAAATTTATAGGGATGATTCCTGATATTCCTGACGAAAAAATTTTTCAAATTGGTAACGCAGCAGGGATCGGAGCGCAAAATTGTTTATTAAATGTAGATTTAAGAAAAAAAGCGCGAAAATTACAAGAAAAAATAAAATATGTAGAAATAGCAATTGAAAAAGATTTCCAAAAAGAATATGCTTCAGCAATGTATTTTCCTCATTTAAACTTAAATCTATTTCCTAGTCTGAAAGAATATGCAGATATTCCAAAAAGGTAAATCCCTTCAAAATTAGTATTTAGCTCTTTTAGAACTAACACTATTCCATATTTTAACTCGGAAAATATTAAAAAGTGTAGGATTAGTCTTAAAGATCAGAAACCTTTAATATTTTAGATTTATTCTATGAAAAGCGTTTTTTGGTGTGCTTTCTTTATTGGTTGAGCTTTTTCTCCTATACTTTTTTCTCTCCTTTTTTTTGCAAAGATCAGACTTGATATTGCGTTGTAGTTTAAAAAAGAGATAATTGCGTACTACTTATCCGGTTAAGGGAAAATGTTTAAATACTCGCAAAAAAAATTAGATTATGTAAAGAAAGATAAAATCTTTAAAGTTTTGACCGATCTCAATTTATATTGTTATAATCATTGCTATACTGATTTACTATTGGAAGTTTAAGAAAAACAAAAATACATTGATATACA
>JAGXNP010000266.1 GCA_019894885.1 Promethearchaeota archaeon
AATCCCAACAGCATCAATTATGACATCTGCTCCCTGGTTGTTAGTAAATTTCATGATTTCTTTCTGTACATTCATAGAATCTGGATTAATCAACAAATCCGCTCCTAATTCTAATGCTTTTTGACCACGCCATTCATCTATCTCTATGCTGATCAGTCTTTTGATTGGATGTTTTCTTATAACCGATTCAATAATTAATCCCATAGGACCGGCTCCAATTATGACTACGTTATCGGATTCCTTGACATTTGCGATGTTATGGCAGTGAACTGCACATGAAAGGGGTTCTATTAGAGAAGCAGCAACTAAATCGATTTTTTCAGGCAATTTAAAGAGAGAACTTCGTGGCACTATGCAGAATTTCGCAAATCCTCCGTTTTGAAAGATACCAAATGTTGTTCCTTGAGCCATATATTCACAGAGGTTTGACATCCCCCTCCTACAATTAATACAATACCCACACTTTTCATTTGGATCTGCAACGACTTTATCACCAATTTCTAAATCTTGAATGCTCTCGCCAACTTCTCTCACTATTCCTACAAATTCATGTCCTAAAATTGTATTATCGTTGGCAGGATGTCCTCCTTCTATTATTTTTAAGTCAGTTCCACAAATCCCACAAGCTTTTATCTCCACTAATACTTGATTACTTTTTGTAATATTAGGTATGTCAACTTCTTCTAATTTAATATCACCACCTAGTTCATCAACTTTATGAAATACTGCTGCTAACATTTTTTCCATTTTATTTACCTCAAAATATTCATAGGAAGCTATTGGTTATTCCCCACTAAACTAAGATTTAAGATTAAATAAAAATTTTTAGCTAAAGACTTATATTAATAAAAATTGAAATTCAATTAACTAAATAAAATTAATTTTATAAAAATATAGTTGATGAATGAATGAATGAAAGAAAATCTGAGAAGGTTCCTCTTGGAAAGAGAATTGCCTTTGCATGTGGTGAAGTTGGAGATAATACCGCATTACAAATATTCTCATTCCTTATTTTTACGTTCTACTTTGCAATTGTAGGATTGCCTGTTCTTTGGATTACTGCTGGTTTTATTTTATGGAGTTTTTGGAATGCCATAAACGACCCTCTTATAGGATATCTTTCTGATCGTACTAAAACTAGATGGGGGAGAAGAATTCCTTGGATGATAGGCGCCACTATTCCATTAGCAATAGTAATGATTTTGCTTTTTACACCACCTATTGCTCTTAATTCGGACGTAATAAACTTCGTATACTTCTTTCTAATTCTTTTTCTCTTTGATACTACTTATACTGCGTTTAATCTAAATTATAATGCTATTTTTTCTGAAATGTTTGTATCTATGGAAGCTCGGAGTTCAACAGGAAAAGTTAGGATAAGTTTTGTGATGGTTGCACTGATTTTTGCGTTTATCCTTCCCACATTAATTATAGGAGATTTCTTAGGGGGTAATCCGCAAACACCCGCAACTATAAGTAAGGCATTAGGGGAATACCAGTTAACAGGAATTATTGCTGCTGTTGTAATTATTATCACATATTTCATAATTTTGAAATGGGGTGTAAAAGAACCTAAACATATCTCAAAAGACGCTGAAACCGCTATGTCTTTTGTAAAAACGCTGAAAACTACATTTAAGAATAAGGCTTTCCTATGGTTTTTAATACCTGCTTTAGGAACATGGATTGCCATAAATATTTTACCAACATTGGCACCACTTTTTATGATCCATGTTCTTGGAGTTACAGATTCGGAATTAATTGGTCTTGTTCTAGCTCTACAGTTCATTGCTGCTGCCGTTTCCACTCCTTTATGGGAAAAAATTCGTGTTAAAAAAGGAGCTCGTATGGCAGGATTGATAGGAATTGCAGCATGGATAATTCCTATAATATTTTTTGCTTTCTCGATAAACATTGAAATGGTTTTTATTGTGCAAATCTTCAACGGAATTGGTTTGGGCGGAGGATTGTACTTCTACGATCAGTGTATCGCAGAAATTATCGATGAAGATGAGGTTATGCATGGCACAAGGCGATCAGGTATTTACTATGCTGTCCTTAATTTCCTTATTAGATTATCGTATATTATTAATTTCATCTTAATAGGGATAGTCTTCAGTACAACAGATTGGCAAAACTATAATCCAAATCCGGACGTAAATACGAGATTAGGACTTCAGATATTGATAGGCGTTTACCCAGCAATCGTCCTTGGACTTTCATTGATAGGGATGTACTTCTATCCAATTAAAGGTGATAAACTCAAGGAAAACCGAAGGAAATTAACAGAATTGCATGAAGAAAAGCAAAAAAGCCTTAAATAATCTAATTATTTTTTTTTATTATATTTAAAATCCATTTTTCTGGTATTATTCTTGGCATTATTTAGTCTTCATATTTCAAAAAAAGTTTGATCATCATAGAATGGGATTTCACGCCATTTTAAAACATCGAAAAAAAATAAAATAAAAAAAATAAAATGTTTAATTTTATAAGTTAATTACAATCTTGCTCCGCAATAAGCACAATACACTGCGG
>JAGXNP010000267.1 GCA_019894885.1 Promethearchaeota archaeon
AGTTACAACCTAAAATTGATGAAATAGAAGCTAAAAAAGCTGAGGAAATCCAAGAGTTAAACAGAAAATACGATCACATGATCCAGGACGCTAATAGTGAAGTTGAAGAGTATGAACAGATTATTATGAACGGAATTATTGATTTATTTTCGAAAGTCGTGATGGATGAGTTTGACGCGAAAAGAAGTACAAGTGAATATATGGTTACAGAAGATTTTAAAGATTTTAGAAAAGGTGTTTCGAAAATTGATCTTTTTCCAAGAGATTTAATAGATAGATTAGATAATGTCATCGATGGCGGCCTTATAGAAAATATAGCCTACGACATAGAGAAAATCGAAGCAAAATATAAGAAAAGATAGAAAAGAAACTTAATTTCATCTTTTTTTATCCATAATTATAACCGATTTTTAGTCTCATTCTTGGTAATATGTAGATAATAGTATGTTAAATATGCTTTTGTGATGTAGGGCTTTTCAAGATTAAGAAATAATAAGGAATTCGGTAAAATGGAAATATTTGAAGAGGAAATTGAAATTTATAATGCTAAAATGAGATTATTAACCTGGTTATACGACGAGATTAAAATCCAATCGGGTTTTTCTAAAGATCTCCTCAATGAAAAAGGTCAAAAATTGCCTATAAATAATTGAATATCTCTTAATTCTCAATTTAAAATAAAATATTTTGTAGAAAACTCATTCTACTGTTTGGTTTTTTAATTCCTCTGCTTCCAATTTCTCCAATTTTTTTCCCAATGCTTTAATGTCTGTTTCGTACCTTTTTATTTTGGACTTTTTCTCTTTAAGGATATCATCCAATTTCTTATTTAAAGCTTTGGCCTTTCCCTTAACTAAATTATCGTATTTTTTTTTTAATGAAGATACTTCTACAGTTAATTTATTCATTTTTTTTGTCCATTCTTTAGACTTTTCTGTGGCTTCTTTTAAATCTACTTCTCCCACTTCAAGCTTGGATTTTGTATCATCAATTTTATCATCAAAATCATCTTCAATTTCTTTCTCAGCAGATGCTTCCTTTTTAGAAGCTTCCTCTTCAACTCTCGTAATCTCATCTTCCTTTTCTGAAATTTGAGATCTAATTTCTTGTTCTGACATATTATTTTCTCTTATTTATTGAAAGTTTTTCATTATGTTTTGTTATATTTGCTTCCTTAAAAATTATTAAGTTTGACTTACAAATCGATCTTATTACTCAAAATCAAAAAAAGCTAGTAATTATTTTCGAGAATAGCGCATTGAAGTTAATAGAGACGTTAATCTATCAACTCCCCTAAAGCTAATCGGCAGAGATCGCTAAGGATATAATTTTTTAACCCATTTCGCTCAACTTTTGAGCCTAAGCTTTCCATACACATAGGGCAATTATAAACACATGCTTCAGCATCATATTCTATCATATCGTTTATGTTATCGTTTTGGGTTTTGCGTCCTAAAGCTTTTTTACCAAGAGTCGCAAAGATTCCACCACAACATAAAGCATCTTCTCGATCATATTCCCTCTCTACCCTCTCAACTCCAATTAATTCGCAAATTTTATCTACCCATTCGTCAATTTCAGGGATAAAACGATTTGAGCAGGATCTTTGATAGGCTATTTTCATATCTAGTTTTTTAACATCAAGTTCATGTTCTTTTAAGTAGTTATAGAGATACTCATAGATATGAATAGGTTTAAAGCCAGGTGGAAGATCGATATTGTTTCTGGGACAAAAAGAAGCGTAGAATCCATAGCACTCGTCGTGATAACAAATCATTTCTTTAATACCTTGAGCCTTGATATTTTTTAATATTATTGGAGCCCTTTCTTTAATAATAGAATCTCTTCCGTAATGATGATACATCAGGTTGCAAAAAAAGTCAAGACCACTAACATATTGTAGATTTTCAAATAACTGCCCTTCCATATGTTTAGCATTCAATTTACTAAACCCACACTTATTTAACATTGGTTTACTAGGGTCAATTTCTTTTAATCTCACTTGATCGTGTGGGGCAAATCTATTTATTGTACTTTCAATAATTTCAGGGTTTATATTTAACGAATTGTATTTCTCATGCAATTCTGTTATTAGATCGAAGGGATGAGATTCATAAGGACAATATTCCTCACATGCAAAACAAGTAACACAGTCAGATAATACTCGAGATTCCTCCCCGTTGATCATTTTAGTTTTTTCTGCTCGCGCTTCTTCAACATCGATAAATTCCATCCATTGACAGCGAGTCAAACAATCCACATTTTTACATTTATCACAATTAGATTCATCGAAAATTTTCTTCACCCTTTTATAATTTGATTTGTGTATTTGAATTTCTCTATGTTAATAATAATTTTGATGGATATAAAAAAAACAAGGGAAGCTTAATATTCCAACTTTTCCCCTAAAGCAAGTCTAGCTAAGTCACTAATAAAATAACATTTCATCCCTTTAGCAGTAACTTTCCTTTCTAATGTATCCTTACACAT
>JAGXNP010000268.1 GCA_019894885.1 Promethearchaeota archaeon
ACCAAATTTGAAGCAATAATTGTAATATCTGGAAAATCTGATGCTATCGTGAGAATTTGTGAAGGGAAAGGAGATTTTACGCACGCAATATCTCGCGAAGAGATATTAGTGGAACAGGGCGATGTTATGGATGTTATAAGGTTAACAAGAGCAATCACCATTATTTTAAAAGCAAATTAAAATTTGCTGAAATTTTTTTGTTTTTTATGAATTAAAAAGAAGAATTAACCGGGATATTCATTTTTAGATTCCATCAGATTGGTTTTTTCTTCGATTTTCTTTTTTCAAATTACTATTAATATTAATTAAGTAATAAATCTAATATAACTCATAATTGAAATCAAATTTAAAATGATATAATTTAAAATGAGAAGAATGAAAAAAGTAGCAATAATAGGTGTTGGTATAACTCCTTTTCGAGCTCGTTATTTGGATAAAACATATTTCGAGCTCGCTTACGATGCGACTAAACTCGCTTTGGAAGATGCGAACAAAAATGGGGCGGAAATTACTCATAACAATTTAGAATCTACGGTATATGGCATATACAACGAGTTATTTGAACGACAATTCATGCCGGATATCTTTATTAATTCGTACATCGGTATGAACAATAAACCGGGAACTCGAATCGCTTCTGGGGGCGCTACTGGAGGTTATACCGTGAGAATGGCGTACTCGGAAGTAGCTTCAGGGCTATCTGATCTATGTCTCTGTCTTGGTGTGGAAAAATGTAATGACTGTTATGATGAAAATTTATGGTATTTCTCCATTTATCATTAACAAACAGGCACCACAACACCAGAAGTCTTAAATTCGATAGCTTATTCAGTGGATATGACATACGAATACCCAATGGGTATGATGGCCGCTAGTTCATATGTTTCAATGGTTAACGCTCATTACGAAGAATTTGGAAACCCGACCGAAGAACAAATGGCCTATATCAGCGTGAAAAATCACGGAAATGCCATATTAAATCCAAAAGCGCAATCTCCAATGAAAATAACTGTAGAAGATGTGTTAAACTCCAGAATAATTTGTTTTCCCTTCAAATTGCTTGATTGTTGCCTTTACTCCGAGGCTTCAGTTGCATTAATTTTAGCAAATGAAGAAAAAGTGAAAGAGTTAGGGGTTGAAAAACCTATTTGGATTACAGGGGTAGGTGCAGCTAACACCGATTGTTTTATTGGGAATCGTGAGGACATGG
The DNA here is from genome assembly GCA_019894885.1 of Promethearchaeota archaeon. Taxonomy (GTDB): domain Archaea; phylum Asgardarchaeota; class Lokiarchaeia; order Sigyniarchaeales; family SOKP01; genus SOKP01. The sequence continues at coordinate 1,211 of JAGXNP010000268.1, forward strand.
GGCGGTTATATTCGAATATCTATGCGGCGAAAGCAGCATATAAAATGGCTGGTTTGGATTATAACAAAATCAAGAGCCAAATTGATCTCGCTGAGCTTCATGATGCCTTCTCTGGACATTCCTTGTCATAAAGACAATTCGCCAGTCAAGAAGTCATCTGTTATGAAGAACTTGGATTCGTACCTTTCGGAGAAGGTGGTCCGTGGATAGAGAAAACCTTCGAAAAACCTGGAGCAGGGCCTTGGTTAAATGGAGAGCTCCCATGCTGTCCTTCTGGAGGTTTGATTGGATGTGGACATGCAGTTGGTGCTACGGGAATTATGAGCACAGGTGAAGCTACTCTTCAATTAAGAGAAGAAGCTGGTAAGCACCAAGTGCCAATTACTAAGGGTAGAGCGATATCTCACTCAATAGGAGGTCCTGGAGCCGCTTATGCTGCGATAATTGTAATGGCAAACGAGGAGGGGTTGGAGAAACCATGAGCGAAGAATTTCAAGACCATCAAATTCGAGATGTAATAAAGATTAACTACAAATATACTATGGGAGGACAATCTAAGTTTTTTATAGAGTTGATGAATAATAAGCGATTATTAGGTACAAAATGTAAAAAGTGCGGGAAAACTTGGATGCCACCTAGAATTAATTGCTCTGATTGTTACGAGCCTGCAGATTGGTTAGAGCTTAAACAGACTGGAACTATTGAAGTGAGCACCATAGTGTGGTATACAACTTCAGCTTTTATTAAAGCTATACCCTATGGGATAGGATTTATAAAATTGGATGGAGCTGAAACCGCATTACTTCAAGGTATTTTTTCAGAAAATTTGGTCCCTTCAAAAATCAAGAAAGGCAAACGAGTTAAAGCAGTATTTAACAAGCAGAGGGATGGGAAAATGACGGATTTCTTTTTCGTTCCAGAGGATGAATACGATAATTGGATTTCAAAACCAGAATACGAGGGAGGTGTGTAGAAATGGGACAAGCAAAAGAAAACTTAATGAAAATCGTTGAGAAAATGAACGAAAATCCAAAAGCTCAAGCCGTATTTGTGACAAATATTGCGGGGAAAGATGTCGATTGGGAGATGATGTTCCAGTTTAATCTTGATAATGACGAACCCTTCTATTTGGAAATAAAAAA
>JAGXNP010000269.1 GCA_019894885.1 Promethearchaeota archaeon
CCTCGTTACCAATGCCATTTTGTAGGATTATAAACCACTTACTTGATTCAATTATACTCTTAAACTGAACCATGGCTCTCTCGGTATCGTATGCCTTTGTCGTTAGAAAAAGGAAATCAAACTTAGATGCATCACCTATTTCCGATGATCCTGTAAAATCATTCGCACTTTCAAAAACCTTAATGTTTTTTAAAAACAAATCTTTATCGCCAGCAGTCAAGCGTAAACCTTCCTTGTTTATTGTAAGCGCGTGATTTCTCCTCCCAAAAAAAATAATCTCTAAAGGATTCTCGTCAGAGTGAACAGACGCAAGATATCCTCCGAACAGACTACCTATAGACCCTGCGCCAATAAATCCAATTTTTACTACTTTTCGACTCAAAGGTTAACTAACTCTTCTTAGCATTAAAAATTCTACTTCAGTTCTCAAATGATACTCACACATATTAGTTTAAAAACTTATCTAACCCCATTTGACCCGAAGAAAGCGTACCAGATTTTTTCTTTATATCTAATATGCTAACTCGCTCAGGGGCGTTTCTTGGTTCTAGATCCAGTTCGCGCATCATCATAATCGAATTTTTAGCAGCATAACCCGAAAAGTGATTGTTAAAATAAATTCCGACTGTATCAGCTTGATTTATCACCTCCCTAATAGATGCCGCCCATTTCTTTACTTCTTCGTCTTTGAAGTAATAATCGAACCAAGGCTTTTTACCATAACCGTGAAATCTAATATACGCAAATCTTGGATCAGTAACATCCATTCTAGGAGGCAATAAAGGTTCTATCACAGCACAATACGTAAGTTCCCTCTTTTTCAGATACGCAAATACTTCATCATCCATCCAGGATAAATGCCTGAATTCTATAATCAAATGATACCCATCTTCTTTTAGATCACCTGGCCAAGAACGAATGAATTCTTTAAGCGCTCCGAAATGATCCGTTCTATTAAACGAAGGAGGTAGCTGTATCAAGAACCCCAATAACTTTTTCGAGTCAATTAAAGGCTGCATCGCAGTTAAATAGTAATTTAAATCAGCCGAACACAAATCAACATCCAATTTATGCTCGTGAGTTATAGCTTTATGCAATTTTGCTGTAAATAAAAAATTTGAAGGTGTCTTATCTACCCAACTCTTAACTATCCATTTCGAAGGAACGTTATAAAATGTAGTGTTTATCTCGTTAGTGTAAAATATCTCCGAATAATACGAAAGATAATCCTCCTTTTTTAACCCTTTTGGATAAAAGGGACCTACCCACTCGTCATAACCCCATCCAGATGTCCCTATTAATACTCTCTTTCCCATGATTAAAACTTTTTAATCCTTTAATTGTTGAGAATTTGATCAAATTTGAAATTATACTCCTATTCGAATCAAGTGTCATAATACCCATTGGTATATATTATACTCGTCTTATCTGGTTTCTTAATTTTTTATTTTTCCCGATATTTACTCCTTAATACAATCTCTCCTATATATCAACCTTAATAAAAATTTAAATGCTTCTTCATATTAACCAAGTGTAATATTTATAGGAAAGCTCGCACCCCCCTTTTAAAGTTTATGAATTCAGACCATAAAATTTTTAATTAACAAATTACTCTAATATTTCGTCGATGATTTTTTAATTTGTGATCTATAGTTATCCCTATTACCATCGACAAGTTATTGGATGTGAGAAATATCTCATCGAAACCTGATGACATACCACCAATAGCGGACACCGGCCTTATGGAAGTATATCAGAAGAGACTACGGTCAAAATGCATGATATTACAGGAAATAAGTGCCTAAAACGACCTATTCCTCGGTTGTTTCAGGATTCCGGACCAAGCACGAGCGTACGAACAAAAATAAACAAAACATAAGAAACAAAAAAATACTAAACAATAACGACGATTCGTGCTCAAAGGAACATACTCCCCATAAGTATGAAAATATACAATATTTTCGTCTCAAATTTTAATTTCAAATGTCAATTTTTAGTTTCCAAATATGTATCGTTTCCGAATACATAAGCCTTTTCACAAGCAATCTGAATCTTTCCTCAAGTAGACGCCAATACGCCAACGCTATTTGGTGGATATCTTGGCTTGGGCACCGATGAAGAGCGTGACAAGCTGCGATAAGCTCGGGTTAGTCGCATGTAGACGTTGACCCCGAGATTCTTCAATCGGACATCCGCTTGCGGATCAATAAACCGCAAGATTCCCATTAGGGAAAGGGAACCCTGGGAAGTAAAACATTTTAGTACCAGGAGGAAAAGAAAACAATCGTGATTCCGT
>JAGXNP010000026.1 GCA_019894885.1 Promethearchaeota archaeon
ACTATGAACTAGATATTATAATATATACTATAAAGTTTTTACATCCATTTTTGCTTCCGTTGATTTTTGACTAAAGCTTAAAAAAAAGAAAATCTTTTGTTTTCTTGAATGTAGAAAAAGAGAAAAGCTACGATAAAGAAAATAAATATTACTTCAAGTGTCCAATTCATTAAGGGTCCTCCTGTGAATAACCACCATAGCATTCCTAATTAAATCTTTATTCTGTTTGGTTTTGTATAGATGTTCATTTTCTTGCCTCGAGCAAAGCCGATTAATGTAATTCCATAAGAAAAAGCCAGTCTAATACCGGATTCAATGGCGGCTGAAAGAGATGCCACTATAGGGATTTGTGCCCTCACCGCTTTCAAAACTGAATCACCTGTCAATCGACCAGTCGAAGTTAAAATTTTATTATTCAATGGCTCCTTTTTTAATAGTAAAGCACCAATCACTTTATCTATAGCGTTATGTCTTCCAATATCTTCGCTAGCGACGACAAGGTTTCCTTTTAGATCGAATATTGCAGCCCCATGACATCCACCCGTTTTTTTAAACAGTGGAGTTTCTTTTTGCATTTTGATCAATGCAGAAAATATAATATCTGCGTTGAGAGTAATGTTTTCTTTCGAATGATTAGAATTTTTTACTTCCTCTAATTTATCCTTAATCAAATTACGCCAAGGAGAAGGGATTCCACAGGTAGTATCAATGACTCTACTAACTGGATTCATTTCCAAAATTTTAGAGTTAAAATCTACGGATTTTTCAAGCTCAACATACACTTTTCCTTCTAATTGATCAATCTTAATTATAGATATATCTTCGATATTATTAATAATTCCAATAGAAAACAAAAACCCTATGGTAAGTTCTTTTAAATCTTTATCCAAACAAATAATATTGACCAAAGGTTCCGAGTTTACAACGATATCAATTGGACTCTCTATTAGGACTAAATCAATTTCTTCTTTTTTGATACCCTTGTGAATTTTAGTTATATTAACTTTTCTCTGATACATGTTTCGATCCTATTCTTTTTAGGGAGGAAAATTAGGGATTCTTAATAAAATATTGATTTCATAAGCAATAAAACCACCTTTTATTCAATATAAATCAAAGTTCAAGCTCAAAAAATATTGAAGTTTTATTGTCTAAAATAATTCTATAAAAAATATATTAAAAAAGAATTAAGCAGCTACATATAATCTACCATTAGTTTCTTTCTTAATTGTGTGGTCTCCGCTATATTCGATAAATTTTCCCTTAATCACTTCACCATTAGGGAGCTGAACTTCTTTAACTTCACCAACTTTCTTATAAGAAGGTAAGAGCCTTGAAACCTTTCCTTTAATGACAATACTTCCCCATGCTTGATCCGCGCCCACACATCGGTCGACATCTCCTTCAACAACAATAGTACCACCATGATTGTGAATCCCTAAGAACGAATCGGCACTTCCACAGTATAAGGTTGGCCACTTGTTTGAGGGTTTAGAACTCTTCGCCCATAACATTGATTCTACTCCTACATTTCCTTTGACTTTTATCGTGCCATTCTTCATACCTTGCCAGTAGCCTCTATAAGCTGATCCAACATAATGTCCTGCATCGCCTGTAATTTCGAGTTCCCCTCCTTCAAGCATGGCACCAGCCCAATCATCAGCATTTCCATTAACTGTAATTTTACCACCAGACATGTGATTTCCAACATGCATTCCGACACCACTGTTAATAACAATTTCGCCACCTGTCATATTTTCACCAATTCGTTTTACGTTAGATACATCGCCATCGATAATTATCTTAGTATCAGCCACATCTGTAGATTTACCAGATACATCAAAGAAATCACCAATAGTTACCTGCTTTGTTGCGTAATATAAAGGTAACCTCTTAATGGCAGCTGCTGTTTTACCCGCAAAATTATCAGGAGTAATACTATCTGCCTCTAATGGAAAATCTAGTTTCTTTTTTATTTTTAAATTAATTTCCGCCATGCTTTACTCCCCCATCTTTTCTCTTACTTTTTCGATTAATCTTTCCAAAATCTCTTTATCTGATAAGCATTCTCCCGGTGCGTCTTTCACTTTCCTTAACCTTAATGGCACTGTATCCATACGATAAGCTGTCCCTTCGCATTCAATTCCAGCGATAGCTACGGGTAATACGACATCAGCAAATACTGAAGTTGGTGTTTTATGTGGTTCGATTGCAATTAGAGGATGTTTAAATAAATTTTTTACCGCTGCTGCCGGAAAATTACTACCTGGGTCAGAAGCAACGATTAAAGCAGCATCAACTTCGTCCCGCATTAGAAGTTCTACGGAAGAAAATTCACCTGGATTATAACGAGGATAACCTCGTGAAAAGTCGATCGAATAAGCGTAGCCCGTATTCCATGTGAACACTACATTTGCTCCTGTAACATTATAATGTCCACGCATTGGAATTAAAATGAATTTAGTATAATCATTTAATTCAGTAACTAAGCGTATGGCGGTATCTACATTACGATGATGTGCTAAGGTCTGGGTTAAACCCATTCCAAAGAAAACTACACCAAAATTACTTGATTTCAAAATATCTACTAACTCCTTTATGCTTTCTATAGGGACACCAGAAACTTCTTTTACATCTAAATCAGATCCTCTTAACATTGCCCTTATTGCTTGAATTAGTTCGTAATCTTCACTAGGGTTTACTTTAATATATTTATCTGCAATTTGTGCAGTATGAGTATATCTTGGGTCAACTACCACTATATATCTATCATTTCTGCCATCAGTTCTAAAATAACCTCTAATGAAATCACTATATCTACTCAAGTGCCTTGGATGAGCATGAACTGGATTTGATCCCCAAAAAATAATTGTATCTGCTCTATTTTTAATTTCTCCTAATGTAGCTAGGGAAGCTCCTACATCTTGAATTGCTAGCAAACTAGGACCATGACAAACTGAAGCAGTATTATCTAAAATTGCGTTTAAAATCTCTGCTAACTCAACGCCTTTACTTTGAGCTTCGCATTCGGTGCTGGAAAATCCATAAAGTAGCGGTCTTTGAGCATTTACCAGGATATCAGCGGCTTTATCAATTGCTTCGTCCCACGATACCTCTACATGCTCTCCATTTTTTCTTATTAAAGGTTTTGTGTATCGATGATCGCTAGGATTCGATGAAAAATATTTTTTAGTGCCAATCTGGCAACCATTTCTTACCTCAACAACTTGATCGGTTTTTAGATCAACATCTATCTCGAGATCATCACAAAGAGTACCACAAAATGGACAACAAACATCCTCAACAGTTCTTACTTTTTCAACCATTTTTTTCTCCTCTAAGCTTCTTTTAATTTTCCTATTAATTCCAAAGCGTTCAATACTTTTCCACTTTTTGCAACTTCAACTTTTGCTTTAATCCCTTTATAAGTTGGAGTGCCACATCCTTGAGAACTAGGATTTACAAGTTGATTAGCCCATGGTCCCATCGGAATAAAAATAATACCCGGATGAGGTCCTTCTTCTGATATTGTGGAATATACTAAAACTTCTCCGTAATCTGTTATGACTTTAACTGGAGTTCCAGCGAGACAATCAAGTTTTTTAAAGTCATCAGCATCAAATGTACAGATACCTGCGGCTCGAACATTCTCTCTTGTTACTTTTCCTCCTTCAAGAGCTACTCCTTGACTTATAGTGCGTCCAGTTAAAAGAATTAAGTTGTCTAAACTCATTTTAGATTTCCTCCTTTTTACTCCATCTTAAGGTTTTCAATCGTTCTATCAAAAGTGGCCAATATCTTTCTTCAAAATCTCCCGAAGTATGAACATCGGTTATTTCAAGAACTATGGCTCCTGTTGGACAGGCGTTATCACAAGCTCCACATGCTACACATGCGTCCTCGTCTACAACTTCAACATTTTTCGACATTTCCCAACCATGTTCAGGTCTTTTAGCAATTTCAATCGAACCTGATGGACAAACTTCAGCGCAAGAACCGCATCCTTTTGCGCATTCTTCGTCAATAACTTTCACCTTTGCTTTAGCCCATTGTTTTGCGATTCTATCATTCAATAATTTTTTAGTTTCAAACTCTAGAGTGGGCATTACCTTTTGAGCTACGAGTGGTATGTCTACTAAGTTAATAATTTCACCATCCTTTTTAAATGTTAAAGCTCCAAAAGGACAACAATAAACACAGGTTCCACAGAAGACACAAAGCTTAGGATCGTAAAGTTCTGGTATTATATCTTCTGTTGTAGGAAAACGACGTGAAGCTCCAACTGGTCCACGGGAGATTGCATCTTTGGGACATACGCGAGCGCATGTTCCGCATCCAACACATTTTTCTCGGTTTAAAATAAGCTCTAAATTTTCAGTAAGAAACTGAACCTTAATATTCTCTGTTTCTTTTGTAATTGTTCTGGATATTTTAGGAAATGACATTTTTAAACACGCTCCACATTTTCTATTCTAATTGCCACTTGGGGACACATTTTTACACACACACCGCAACCGTCGCAATTAGCTTCTCTCTCGTCGCTATAAATAGGTACCGCAATTCCGTTTTTAACTAAAATAACAGCATTACTTTCATTCAAATAACTCATTTTTCTCAACTCGTTAAAATTAATAGGACAAGATACAACACATGCATTGCATCCAGTACATGTGTTTTTATTTATTTTTAATTCGTAGATTTGCATGGTTTAATTTCCCCTATTTGTAAGAGTAAATCCTAATTCTTTTGGTTATTCTCTAGGTTCGATAATTAATATTTGTTTTGATAATTTTTAAGAGAAATTCAATTTTGAATTTGTATTATTATAAAAATTATGATATAAACTTACTTCTTAGAAGGAATTGTGTTTTAAAAAATTTAGTATACGGTTTTAAAAGCTCATAGAATAAATAACGATATGCATTTAACTTCATGAGAAGCCATATTATTTATAGTGGAATCGGTTGGAAAGAACTTTCCACTCCAGCACAACGTTTTGAAGCAATTTTTAATGTTATATCCTTAATGTTCGAGATTCAACTCTTTAACACATACGTTATTAGTAAAAAGATATAAAACAAAATAAAAAAAGAATTAAAAATTATTTACTTTTTTTTAATAATTTGATTTTTAAAGACATGGATAATACGATAACTGAAGATACTACGGACAATACAAATATTAATGGCCATAGATTGTACCCTGGGACTTCTTTTAGTGTAGTTTCTGGAGAGCTTTCAATAAATTTTCCTATGTACACTTCATTATCTAATTTGCCTGCTATGTAAATATTATTTAGCGTATCTACTACGATTCCGTTACATGAATCCTCCCACGTACCACCAAACACATAATCCCATTTCTTATTTCCTGAACTATCAAATTTTTCTATCTCCAGATTGTCATCAATTGATTTTTTAGCTAGATAAATATTGTTCGAAGAATCTAAAGTAATTCCATTGATTAAACTGGGAATAAGGTCAGGTGCTGTTATATTATTGCATATCTTAGACCATTGAAGATCTCCAAATTTATTATATTTTAATAAACATATTTGCCATCCTAATGTCTCATTATCAACAAGATAGGTTCCTTCTCCTACAAGATAGATGTCATCAGATGAATCTATTGTAATACCTTTACCCCATTTTCTCCCAACTGTATTCCACGAGCGATTCCATTGCCACACACCAGAATTATCAAATTTTACAAGACATAAATCATAACCTTTAGTACCTCCTAGATAAATGTTATTTGATGAATCTACGACTATCCCCACTGCCCCATCATAGAAACCTCCGCCCCATGTACGATTCCATTCTAGCCCTCCAGAAGTGTTGTATTTAAGTAAACACATAGCAGATCCTTCTGCTATCCAACTTTCCGTATAACCTCCAAGAAAGATGTTGTTATTATTGTCAATTGCTATTCCATAACAATAATCTTCTCCACTTCCACCCCATACATTATACCATTGCAGCCCTCCAGTATTATTATATTTTAATAAGAAGATATCCATTTCTCCAAGAAACCCATTTTGTGTATATCCAGCAATATAAATATCATCAGTTGAACTAATTAGAATCGCTTGACCAATGTCTATATCGGCACCACCCCATGTGCGGTCCCATTGAAGCTGACCACTACTATTGTATTTAACCAAGCACACATCACGAGATTTACCTATATTACCGGAAGAAAAGCCGGAAATATAACTATTGTTTAAAGAATCAAGTGCTATTGCATTACCTTCTGCCTCCCAACCAAAAAATTCGAACCAAGTACGATTCCATTCAAGATTAATTGGATCAGAGGCACTTGTAAGAAGTTTATCACTTACAGTAATGCTTACATCCTTTTTATTATAATTCATGCAGTATAGTATTGAAAAAGCATTGATGGATAAAATTGTAATAAAAAGTATTAATAAGATTCGTTTTTTATTTTTCATTTAATACATCCAATTTCATATTTTTTATGTAATAATTGACGATTACACATTTTTCATTAATAAGGTCATTAGGACCAAATTTTTCCAATATCAAAATTGAACAATTATAAAAATAAAATTACATAGTTTTTTGTATAAAAACTAACTCAATTCTGACATTATGTGTTTTTGTTGTGTTGAAAAAAACAAGCTTTATAAATTTCTAAATCTTCGAAGCGATAAAGCATAATTTTAAATATATATTCGTGAAATTAATTAGTATCAAGTCCTTAATTAAAAATTTTGAATTTACAAACGATTTAAACCCAGTTTGTCCCTATTGTGAAAAAGAAATCAACATTGAAGAATTTATAGATGGGGGACCTAGAATGCATCAAAAAATTAGCATAATTAAGGTTATGATGAAACCATCAATATTTATGACAACAGTCTTCTTTTGTCAACATTGTCGAAAAATTCTGGGGGTTAGTAAAGCTCGATAATTAAAAAAAAAAAGATTTAATTTAGGTTTTTTGTTGAGTTTTTCATTTTTTTTTTGTTAGAAAAGCAATCAAAAGATGCGCACCTAATCCAATTGCCCAACCGCCTAGTGCTATTGCACTCCAAAGAAATTCTGGACTATATATCATATTTATGGTAATCAAAAGAGGGATACCCCCTATATAAGCAGCGATGTGGAGAATAGCTGTCCACATTAGAAAACCAGTGATATTTTTTAGCGCTACATAATAAATTCCACCATGGACTAATAAACCAATCAACCAACCTAATGCTATTATGACTAACAAAAGTAGGCTAACACCATAAGTGGAAAATTCTATCCCTAAAAGAATAATCCCAAGGATATATATAAAAATGTGGGCGATAAATGACCAGTTCCAGAATATCAACCAATTGGCTAGTTTTGAAAATTCAAAATCTTCAAGATCTTCCGCATATCGACCTTTAACTTTTTCGAACGCAGACGGTTTAATTTTATCCCATCTTACAGCAACTAAAGCATGAATTGCAATAAATATTGCCCATAAAATTACAGGTATATGCCACCAGAATATATCATACTCTGGTCCAGGTTCTTGTAAGAAGATCAATTGTTCATAAAGTCCCCATGCCGCGTATCCAACATACCCTATTATATGTACTATAAAACCTTTCATCACTGGCTTTACAGTTTTATTGTAAGTAAAAAGATAAAACCCTAATACATGAACAACAAAGAAAATCCCCCAACCAAAAGAGGCTCTGAGTAGATCCGATAAAAGAACACCATAAATTGTTCCAGTAGTATATATTATTATGTTAACTAACACAAAGTAAGTGATATGCGTCAGTAAAATCCAGAACCCTAAGAGTTTTGAAGTAGTTAGAGATTTTAATCGTTTTTCTGAGTAATCTGGGTGCATTTCACGGGATTTGAGCATTTCTTTCTCGTAAGATTTATCCCAAGTGAAGAATCCATATGTATGGAATGCAAAAGCTATTCCCCACATTGCTAGTGGCCAATAGAACCAAGTTAAGCCCGGAGTTGTCGTGAGATCGAGTATGAGTAAGAAAATATTGATTGAAGCATAGAACCACGCATGAAAAATGAAAAGAATTTTGATTGGTATTTGCTTTCTGATTTCTGATAAATATTTAACTTTATCATTAAACATCAAATAAATTATTGCATGAAAGCCCATACCGAAACCCCAACCGAAAATTGGAAAAAACGGTGTAAAATAAAAAAATCCAGCTAGAGGTAAAGTTACTGCCCATATCAATATAAGGAGGAGTGATACAGCTCCGTATGCGAATAAATGCAGGAAAAATAGGATCCTATGAGATAGGAGTTTTACTAAACCAGATAATTCTTCATCTTGACTCATTTTTTTTCACTTTTATTATTAGATTTCATCGAGCTCTATTTTTTTATAGAACTCGCTTCATAACTATAAAGTTACATCCATTTTAAATGAGAATGTAATAATTGCCACTAGTTGCTTAAAACTAATCATCTCAAGAAATTTGATACGGTTTTAAAAGCTCCTCGAACAGAACAGATAATGATATGCGTATAACTTAATGAGAAATGACTAAAATAGAAACATCTAAATCTTAAAATTAGGATTTATAAACCATATGTTTAAATATTTTAGGGCTAATTCAAAACTTAATTTAAAAAATAGAGGTTTAAAATAAATGGTTCATGATGTATTTACTTTTCTGGTTGGAGGTAAAGCTGGAGAAGGGGTAAAGAAAGCAGGATCAGTAGCAGCTCATATCTTTTCGAGCTTGGGAAGGCAAGTGTTCCAAATGGACGATTACATGAGCTTAATAAGGGGTGGTCATAATTTTTCTGTTGTAAGCACTTCTTCCCGTAGGATCACGAGTCAATATATGAAAGCGAACCTTGTGGTCAATTTTGATAAGAGAAGTTGTGATGCTCACATTAACGATGTTACTAAGGGTGGTATTGTCATTTTTAATTCAGACGAACAAGAAAATGCTGATGGTATTGGCATTCCGTTAAGTTCAGAAGCTGAAAAGTATCCTATGAAGAAATTAATGTATGGTGTAGGAGCCGTAGCTATATTATCTTCGACAATAGGAATGAGCAAAGATCAAATGGACCAAAATATCAAAAACCAATATCCCAGAGGTATCGAAGATAATATCAAATTTGCAGGTACTATATACGAAATTGTGAAAGCTGAATGTCAAAATAAATACCCGTTAGAAAGAGGAGAAAACGAAAGACCAATTATGACGGGAAACGATGCGATAAGTCTTGGAGCTATAGCTGGCGGATTGGATACATATTATGGATATCCTATGACACCTGCTTCGTCTATACTACACTTTTTAGCGAAACAGGCTAATAACTTTGGTTTAGCAGTTATTCATGCTGAAAGCGAACTTGCAGTAATTAATATGGCGATTGGTTCTGCGTTTACTGGAGCGAGGTCTATGGTTGGAACCAGCGGTGGAGGATTCGCACTTATGACCGAAGGCATTTCTTTAGCGGGTATAACAGAAACACCCATTTTGTGTGTACTATCTATGCGTCCTGGACCTGCTACAGGTGTTCCTACTTATACTGAACAGGCTGACTTAAATTTTGCTCTATCCGCAGGTCATGGTGATTTTTTACGAATAATAGCGTCTCCTGGAACAGTAGAAGAAGCTTATTATTTAACTTCTGAGATGCTAAATCTCGTTTGGAAGTTTCAAACGCCTGGGATACTTTTAACAGAGAAACATTTATCCGAAAGTAGCATGACAATTGATTTAAACATTGATGATGCGAAATGGGCAGAACCAAAGATGCATAATGGAGGAAATTATAAAAGATATCTTGACACTGACGATGGAATTTCACCAATGCTCTTTCCACCTTCTAAAGAGATAATTAAATGGAATAGTTACGAACACGATGAGATTGGAATTACAACTGAGAGCGCTGATATGATCGCAAAAATGCATAATAAAAGGAATAAAAAACTTAATGCGCTTATTGAACATTTAAAAACACAAAATACTGTCAACATTATACAAGGAGAGCACCCCACTAATATTATTACTTATGGTTCTACTTATATGAGCGTCTTAGAAGCGCTTAAGTATGGTGGACTTAATCCAACTATCGTTCAACCTATCTATTTAAGCCCCTTACCTGTTTGGGAATTAGAGAAATTTAAAAATCAAGACAATATAGTAATTGAACAAAGCATTACTGGACAATTTGCATCTCTTCTTAGAGAGAAGGCGGGATTAAACATTAGAAGCGTGATTAAAAGATACGACGGTCGTCCCTTTGATCCAATTGAGCTTTCAATTAAAATTAAAGAGGAGTTGGAATAATATGGAAAATCTTAAAACTAATGCCGAAATTACTTGGTGTCCTGGTTGTGGGAATTTTGGTATTTTTACCGCTTTAAGAAACGCAATTCCAAAGCTGGAAGCAAAAGGAATCAAGAGGAAAGATATTGTAATAACTGCGGGTATAGGGTGTCACGCAAAAATCTTTGATTATCTCAATTTAAGCGGGCTTTATGGGCTGCACGGACGAAATAGCTCGAATGCTGAAGGAATGAAAATAGCAAATCCCGATTTAAAAATTATAACTTTTTCTGGAGACGGAAACGGATTAGGTGAAGGTTTGGCTCATACAATATTCGCAGCCAAAAGAAATCAAGATATCACCATGATATTACATAATAATAGCGTGTATGCATTAACCACTGGCCAGTATTCGCCTTTGACCGAGAAGGGATGGAAAGGACCTTCTACTCCAAGAGGAAGTATTGAAACACCATTTAACGCTATATCGTTAATGCTAGAAGTTGGAGCAACTTTTATTGCCAGAACATTTGCTGGAGAAATTACTCATCTCACAGATATCATAGTCCAAGCGATCGAGCACAAAGGATTCTCTTTTATCGAAGTATTACAACCTGCCGTTCCCTATCATTCCTGGAACGAGTATCGAGAAAAAGTAGAATTTCTTGAAAAATTACCTGAAACTTATGAGGAAGCTATGAAAACCGCTAAAAATAAACATAAAGATACTTTAGGTATTTTCTATAAGACCCAAAGACCGGTATATCATGAAGGATTATATGGAAATCATAATCCACTAACCAAGCGTCTATCTCGAAACGATAGAATTACAAAAATTAAGCAAATTCTTTTTGGTTAAAATATTTTGAATTAATAATATTCAAACCTTACCGTTTACTTTAAGACATTTTACATATTTAATTTTAGTAATTATTTTTGATTAAAAGTTGAAAATGAAAATTGAAGACATTGCTAATAAGATTTCAGAAGAGAATCAAGAAGAAATTTTAAAAGATCTTTTTTCTGAAAAGAAAGTATATACCTTTTTGGTCGGAGCAGGAATCTCGATGGACCCTCCATCCAACTTACCTTCTGCGAGAATGTTTGTGAAAGGTTTATTCAAGTATTATGCTCCCGAAGAGGAAATAGAGAAATTATCCTCCTTAGAATCTTTAAGATATGAGTTTTTAGTTGAGAAGATACAAAATTTATTTGATAAGGATATCAAATTTCTGGATTACTTAGATCATGTAAAGGAACCCAATGCAATTCATTTATTCTTAGCGAACATGATTATGAGATATAATTATGTCATAACCACCAATTTTGATTACCTTGTTGAGATGGCGATGCAGAAAAAGCTTTCAATCTATCCTATGTATAATTATTTTCACGAAAAGTTCATGGTAATCATTACTAAAGAAGATTATGATAAAGATGTTATAAATCAGTTCCCTTTGATTAAAATACATGGTTCAAAATGGGATTGTATTAAGGGAAGATTAACTAAAGATTCATTAATAACTACGATTAGTACTCTCGGGAAAGAAAAGGAAAAAGGCAAGACTTTTGCTATAGAGGCGTATAAGAGAAAATTGATTAACACGGTAATGCAAGATAGGGATCTGGTCATTATGGGTTATTCGGGTGGCGACGATTTTGACATAAGTCCAATGCTGAAAGAATTAAAAACTATAAAGAGAATTATTTGGATAGATCACAACCCAGATGCTATTTCGGGGGATCAAGAAATTTATCATTACAAATCGGTACTAGATATATCTGAATTAAACTCTAACTCTGAAATAAATAAATTGGATAAATTGCTCATAGAACTTTCTTCGCTAAATAATATTAATGTCTATAAAATTAAAACCAAAACCGTGGAATTTGTAAAAAACAAATTGGCTCCTATCTATAATGAATCATTTGAGTTTCTAAAAGTAGATACAACTAAGGATTTTCTTAGTTTTAATGAATATATGAAGGATAATCATTTTAATGCATCTCAATCTTCAAAATACAGACTTGCTCATGAAATTTACTATGATCTGGGCGAGATTGAATCCGCGGAAAGGAGTGCATTAAAAGGATTAACATTATCAAAAGAAGAGGAAGAAAATGTGAATCAAACTTATTTTACTAACGCCCTAGGTCTAGTTCATCTTTCCAAAGGAGAATATGATAAAGCGATTGTAAATTTTAAACATACTCTTGAACTAACAGAAAAACTAAATCAAATTAACGAAAAAATAGGCGTTCTACTAAATTTAGGAGAAGTTTTTCGAAAAAAAAGTGATCTAAAGAATGCTCTTAAATACATCTCAGAAGCATTGAACACAATGACAAATGACACTCCTGCTATATTAAAGTTTTCTATTTTAAATAATTTAGGAGCAGTATATAGAGATAATGGAGATATCGACAATGCAGTAAAAAATATTGAGCTAGCTCTCGAAATAACCGAACGTACGGGTGATTTATTCAGCAAAGCTTTATGTTATAATAATCTAGCGGGAATCCAAATCTCACAGGGACTGTTAAATCCTGCTGTGAAAAATTCTTCTGAAGCCCTTAAGATTAATGAGCAACTCGGAGATTTAGATAATATGTGTTCAACGTTGAATACTATCGGAAACATTTTTAAAATCGCTGGACAATATTCACAAGCATTACAATATCTTGGAAGAGCATATCAAACTGCAGATAAAATTCAGAACTTAAGTATCAAGGCTTTAGCTACCAATTCAATTGGAGTGATTCATTACGAAAGTGGAAAAATGAATTTAGCTATGAAATATTATAATGAAGCGCTTATGATAAGGAAAAAAATTGGGGACTTATCCGGTCAAGCAACGACTTTAAATAACATTGGAATGATATATCGTGCTAATAGAGATTATAATACAGCTTTTGAATTAATAAATCAATCTATAGAGCTTACTGAGAAAATAGGGGAGAAAAAATATTTAGCGGTTCGGTATGGAAACCGTGCTTCTATCTATGAAATAAGGAGAGAGTTTGAAAAAGCACTAGAGGAGTACAAAAAAGCACTACAGATTGAACAATCGCAGAATAACTTAGCAGGTATAGCTAGTCAATTTACTAATATTGGAGGAATTTTAGGAGATTTAGGACGGTATGAAGAGACAATTAGACACTATACTGATGCTTTAACTATTATGGAAAATTTAGGGATTAAGCCTGGGATAGCAAAATCCCTCAATAATTTAGGTATGATTTTCTATAAATATAAGAAGGACTATCAGAAATCCATTAATTATCTACAAAGAGCGCTTGAAATCTATAAAGAATTAAAACTCCCAAATATGATTATGACTACCCAGCAGAACTTAGATTTTATAAAAAGAAAATTTGAGTCAAATTGATTTATAAAACTAATTGCTTATTATTTATTGATTTAAACTTAATGATTTTGGAAATTGGGAGAATTTAGATCAATTATTTGATGTTTTTTTGGGTTAAATATCCAATCATTTTTACATTTTTTAGAACAAAAATAGTGCTTTGCTGGTTCTTGAGCGATATTTATAAAGACAAATTTGTAATGTCTATCATAATTACGCTGATACTGTTTTAAATGTTTTCCACACAATTCACAATTTCTTCTCAAAGCGATCATAGTTCCATCTATTTCATCTGCGGAATCTTTAAATCGTTTCATTTTTTTTATTTTTTAATATTTTCCATTTTATCTTTTCTACTCTTAATAGTATTCTAGTTTACCTATAAAATTAATGTTTCTTTATATAATAGATAAAAAGATAGAAGAGAGAATAAAAATAATGAAAGAAAACCTAAAAGTATTATGGTAATTTGGTGC
Organism: Promethearchaeota archaeon; assembly: GCA_019894885.1. Lineage (GTDB taxonomy): Archaea > Asgardarchaeota > Lokiarchaeia > Sigyniarchaeales > SOKP01 > SOKP01. Next base: position 14,118 of record JAGXNP010000026.1, read on the forward strand.
GTCCAATAGCTCTGAATGGTAAAGCCTTGTTAAAAATTTCGTAATCGAGTAATCTTCTTCCATCAATTACATTAGGTATTTTCATACTTTTATTAAAATCTTCAGGAGTTAGGTCTTTAAACTCGTCCCATTCTGTTATTATAAAAGCGCATTCTGAATCCTTAAGGGCTTCTTCAATCGAATCGGCATACTTTATCTTATCTCCAAATTCTACCTTTGCCGTCTCTTTTGCTTTAGGATCGTATCCACTTATGTTTGTAATACCCCGTTTCATTAGTTCGTCAACGACTCTTAAGCTAGGTGCTTCTCTCATGTCGTCTGTACCTGGTTTGAATGAAAGACCTAATAAAGTAACCCTTTTACCAGCTAGTTTACCGGTAAGTTCTTCAGCCATGTCGACAATTTTAATAGCTTGATCATCGTTGATTCCAAGAACCGCTTCTAATAATCTCGAAGTATATCCCTGTGATTTAGACCATGCTTTGATCGCGTTTACATCTTTATGAAAACAAGAACCTCCAAATCCCACTCCTGCTCTTAAAAATCGATCGTTTATCCGATAATCCAAGCCCACGCCCTTCATTACTTGAACTATATCGACATTGGGCACTAATTGAGCGAAGTTTGCAAATTCATTTGCGTAACTAATTTTCGTAGACAAAAGGCAATTATTTCCATATTTAACGAGCTCAGCACTTTCCAAATTCATTCTTAAGAGAGGGCAATTTTGTAGGTGGTTACCGTAGAAATATTCGTAAAACTCTTGGAGCATATCGCCGCTTCTATCGTCAAATGCACCAATAACAATTCTATCTGGTCTTAGGGTATCCTTAATCGAACGTCCTTCTGCTAAAAATTCAGGTTGCATACACAAACCAAAATCTATTCCTGGAATTTTTCCTGAAACTTCAGATATTAATTTTCCAACGAGATTTCTAGTGGTACCAGGAACAACTGTGGATCTTACAACGATTAGGTGGTAAGAATCTTTTTGTTTGAGAGCTTCTCCTATCTCTCTAGCCGTGCTCTCGATAAAACCCAAATTTATGCTTTTGTCTACTCGCATTGGCGTACCTTGAGTGATCATTGATATATCCGTTTCGAGAACGGCTTTAACGGGATCAAGTAAACATTGTAATAATTCCGGTTTTGTTGCCTTAATAGCGTCCATCATTTCTTGTAAGTCTGCTTCGTAAAAAGGAGCTTTTCCATCGTTAATCATATTAGCTTTCTTCTCGTTGTGAGTAGAAGCCAACACTTTTATATCTTTACCGGCAAAACAAGCCGCTGAACAAAGCCCAATGAAGCCTGTTCCGAGGATTGATACGCTATACTTATACAATTTTATTCCACTATCGTTATTTTATTCTTTAAAGTATCAGTTTTGGATCTTGTTAAAACTTTTTGGTTATTTACAAATAAATTTATAATATACTGAAACTTGATTAAATTTATGATCTCTTCCCAAGAATGGTGAAATTTTGGGAACCTTTTGGGTCGAGCTTAAAAATTTGAAAACATTTCAAAAATTTTAAGGTAGAGCGAAAAATTGAATGATAAAAGAAAATTATTAGAAATTCCGAACGAAGCTTTGGAATCTGTAAATCGATTTCTTCTAGATGAGAATAATCCGCTAATTAACGATTTGTTTCGTCTGTTGGATAAATACGGTGGGATAGAAACTATTAATAAAAAGGCTGAAGAAGCAAGTAAATTAGAGAATTTATTAGAAAAATTAGGTAAAAAAAATTCTGGTTATGTTAAAGATATTGAATGGTTAATATCTCAGAGGGAAAATAAATCTTTTATTAGCGTCGCAGATTATCGAAAGAGAATTTTAGGTGATAGAGCGTCTGATGTATCTTTTAATGAGGATTTTGCTGTCACATTAGAGCTCTCGGCATGCCAATATTTTCCCTTTTTTATCGATATCGTGAAGGATGCTATTGAAAATCAGAAATTAGTCCCTGGAAGGATTATCCGCGTAAGAAATATGAAAGAACAAGAAGAAGATGGTGATTTATTAGCGATGGCTGCAGCGATGCAAGTTATTGGAGCATCCTGGGTTGAAACTCTTGATACAAAAGGTACGGCACCAGGTCCTGATGGATTGCCTGTAAACGTACATCTTGGAGGGCCTGATACTATTACTGGATACTTTGGAGGTGTAGGGCAACCAAATGAGTATGCTCTTAAATGGATCGATGAATATCTTTATTATTATACGAATTACGGTATTAAACAGGTTCTAAATGTGAATCCTGGAACAGTCTTACTCGGATATTTTATTTATAAATTGGGAATAAATAACGAGTTTAAAATTTCCGTTTTTATGGGCAACGATAATCCATACTCCTGCCTTTGGACTTTATTAACAGCTAAATTATTTGCTCGAGAAGACGGAACGAGCCCATTAATCGGTTTTAACTTGTCAAATGCAGTTAACAACCAAACACTCGAATTATCTGCTTACATAAGAAAACCCTTTGGTTTCGAAGATGTCGTAAGGTTAGAACATCATATTACTGAATGCTGGAAAAGTATCGTTAGACAACCTTATGATCGTCGCGATGAATTAATAGAACTAGCTAAGAATGTTAAAAACATTAGCGCCAAACATGAAGGTGCCAATGTTGAAGTTGACGAAAAACGGGAACATCCGACAGATATTCTCGAATATTTTGCTGCTAAAAAAGATTTGATAGACGCGGGACTTTGGGACGCACTACGAATTAATCATATAGATCGAAATGACGCGGTTAATTCAACAGCAAAAGCTTTAACTGAAAACGGACTAGCATTTATAGCCGCTAAAAATCTACACCATTAGTGTTTAGTAAGGAGGTTAATTTAAAATGGGAAAATTTGATTTTAGGCCAACGGGAGTCATGCCTGCTTTGGTGACTCCTTTTAACAAGGATGATGAGACAATTAACGAAGAAAACCTTAGAAATTTAGTAAATCATCTCATAGAACAAGGAGTTACGGGACTTGTTCCAGTAGGAACGACTGGAGAATTCGTAAACATGACGTTTGAAGAGCGTTTGAGAGTCATTGAAATAGTTGTAGACGAAACAAACGGAAGAGTTCCAGTAATTGGAGGAACAGGTGAGACTGGGACAAAACTGGTAATCGATGCTACCAAAGCTGCTACGGATATAGGTTGTGATGCCGCAATAATAGTGACTCCATATTATCTAAAACCAAAAGCAAAAGGATTATACGATCATTATTTTACGATAGCGGAGAAAACTGACATTCCATTAGTGTTGTATAATATTCCCCCTTGTACTGGTGTGGAATTGCCTTGGACTGTTGTAGAAGATCTAGTTGATATCGAAAATTTTGTCGGAATAAAAGATTCTAGTGGTGATTACAAATATTTTTCAGCTTTATTAGAAAAAGTTAGCGATAAAATCTCTGTTTTGATTGGCTGGGATGAAAATGTACTAGGAGCTTTAGCAGGTGGCGCTGCAGGTTGTATACTTGGTTCTGCTAATGTTGTACCTAAAATATGGCTCGAAATTTACGATCATGTGAAAAACAACCGTTTACAAGAAGCTCAGGCTCTTCAAAAAAAGGTACAAAAATTAGCTCGTATGCTAATTAATTCTGGAGCTTTAGGCGCTAAAGAGTGTTTAAACATGATGGGAATTCCAGTAGGAACAACCAGACGACCTATCATTTTAGGAGATACTCTTTCGTACGAGCTGCAAGACGAATTTCGAGTTGAGTTAGAAAAACTGGGATTGATAGAAAAGAAAGAAATCAAATTTGAGATAGGTAAGAAAGAACTTACTAGTCGCTTTTACGCAGTGGGAGTAACTCCTGAAAAAATATCAGATTTTAGGTTAAAAGTTGGGGAATCTCTTGTTGGGAATAGAGTAGAATTAGCACATATTGACTTGTTGATAGGAAGCAAAGATGGACCCGTAGGTGACGCTTACGCTCGAGCTTTAACTCATCCAGCTAAAGGTCGCGAAGGATTGCAGGTTATTCTTGAACCAAACATGCAAGTTAAACCAGCTACAATAATGATCCCTACAGTGAAGGTTACCTCTCTTCGACACGCTAGCTTAACTTATGGACCTGCTCAAGCGGCAGTGGCTAAAGCGGTAATGAAGTGTGTAGAAGATGGAATCCTCCCTAAGGAAGCCGCAGAAGATATTGTAATTGTCGTAAATGTATTTGTACACCCAAGTGCGAGCGCTCGAAAACGAGTTTTTATAAATAATTATAAAGCTACTAGAAATGCAATTAGAAAGGCGATGGAAGGGCTACCGACGGTAGATGATGGAATCGAAAATGCTGAAAGCGCACGGCACCCCTTTAGAAACGATCCTTAACTCCTATTCTTTTGTTTTTTATTATTTCAATTTTTTTAGAAGCTCTTTATAAATTAATTATCAAAACAACGCTTTTCTTCACATGACTAATCACCTTATTTACAATTAACTTAAAAAGAAAGTTGAATTCATTGATTGAAAAGAGTGTTGAAGTTAATAAATAAATCTTAATTTAGATTAGAATATTTTTGGATTTTAAACCATTTTATTGGGTGAAAAGCTCGTAAAAAACATTCAAACTGAAAACAAAAATAATGAAGTTTTACCCGAAAGGTTAGTGCTTCAATGGTCAGGTATAAAATATACTTTTTCTAAACATTCTTTAATATTTTTCTCTTTTGGTATGCCTATATTAGGCAGTCTTATTTTTTTATTTCTTAATATGAGTTTTAATAGTTGGGTAACTGCGATGTTTATTAAACAAGTAAGTTACTTATTGGACCTAATCTTCAATATTGAAGCAAATGTAGTTATCAACCCTGATCTAATAGTCATATATTTACCAAATCCTTCTCACTCTGGTAGAGTGCTTACAGTTTGTTATGGTGCTGTAGTGATTAGTATTTTTGTTGGTATAATTCTTACGACACCTTCTTCGCATGATCGTAAACCAGAAATTAATATAATTTGGAGGAAAACTAAAATCATTATAATAACAATATTATCAACGTATCTTTCATATCTATTCCGAATGGTATTGATGTTAGCATTTGTACATAATGGAATGCCCATGCATATAATCCACGATTCATCGTACTATCTTATAACACTAATCTCATTCATAATAATTCTTTATGTCCTTCGAAAAATTTTACCCGAATTTATTGTTTCTTTACCTTATATACGCGATTCTATTTCAAATAAAGAAATTAACAATCCTGTGACTGAAAAAACACATACAGATAAAAAGAGCAATTTAATAAAAGAACTAACTGTAGAAAGGAAAGATCTATATTATCCATTATTAGGAATAACAGTTTGCACTTCTCTACTTTATTTCGTTTGTCTTTTTTTAAGTTTTTACGGATATGGAATTTTTTATATAACCATTAATCTTTACGAAATGATTCTTCCTTTATTATTCGCATTAATATTCCTAATAGGTCGATATCTGTTAGGTGTGATCAAAAACTTAACAAAATTAGATTTAATACTCCCAATTTTGTCTCTTGTTTTAATTGTTTGTTTATTTTTTTTCTTTTCAATTTTAGCATATTTCTTAGTAAGTGATATTTTGAATGGCATAACTGTTATTATATACTTCACATCAGTTATTTTCATTTACTATTTCCTTCATAAAGAAGTTAAAAATTATCTTCTAATTAAAAGAGTATAATTACGAATTGTGACGATGCAATCCATTTAGGAACGATCTTTAAATAAAAATTTTAACTTTTTTTCTAATTTTTTATATTTTATTAATATTTGAAATTTCTACTGGTAATAATTAACAGAACATTTTTAATCCTTTTATAGTTGATAAACTGAACATCTATCTTCTATTCTATTATACTAATCTTTTTTGAATTTTTTTTTAATTGAAAAAAAAGTTTTAAGAAAAGCGACAAAAATGTAAAAGCTTAAATATTGGTTTATTATAACTATTATTTGGTCTACTGTTATCAGTAGTCTTAAATAGAAATCTATAGGTGATGGACCTAAAGTTCTATTGGTGTTTCAATAAATGAAACCACGAGAAATTTTACTGAAGATTCTCGCTTCAACTGTGTTAACTTCTGTCATAATCGTTCTTGTGGTAATGATGTTAGGAGTGGGGTTTAGCAACAATTCTTCCGAAAATGATTATCAAATCCCTGGAATGGGCGCACCAATTATTTTCGATCCTAGTGTTCTAGGAAATGATATTTCGGAAGAGAGTTTCTTGGAAAGAGACTTATCTATCCTGAAAAATGAGGAAGTGCTAGTAGCTGAATTGACTGCTGATTACTCTATCGATACAGAATCCGGATTTATGATTGTCAATTATGATATTCCTGATGTTTTACCATTATGTATCACAGAATATTATTTAGACTCCAATTTTGCTATAACTACTATGACTTATGGTGGATATGTACCTGATGGATTTGGTTACCTAGGTATCAACCAACCTAAGACTGGTAAAGGAGGGCTTGTAGCCATTGAATGGGTATATGTAGGCTCCTTCGTATGTGAAAATCCAGATTTGGTCTGTTATGGATGTTTAGTCGATATATTTAGTGCTGACTTTATCCTACCGGATCCAATTCAAATCGACAGCAATCACATCCCTGATGTATTTTCATATGGAGCGGATTGGTACACTATGATTGATGACCCAGTTTCGTGTGACCTAGATAAGTGGGTAAATTTAGCAATTTTATCGTCCTGGAAAGGCTGTGACGATCCTGATCAGAAGTTTCAGTTAATATTGGCACATTTAATTTATTTTTTGGAGTTCCCCATCTCCGTTTAAACATTCCATCGCCAGTTTGATTTTTTTTTGAGTTCTTCAGTAGTTGGGAAGAGAAAAAGAACCTTGAAAAATTTTCTTTTTGAAGTTTTTACTGAAGTTTTAGTTCCCCCCTGAGGTCAAGACCCTGGCCAGAATTATAATTCTTTACGAATTCTTTTTCAAATCTTTTTTTCTTTATTTTTTTTTAATATCGTTCATATTTCTTATCTTAAAAATCTATAAATTTTAAGTTCAAAAGCTAATTTGCTTATTTTGATCTTAATCTTAAATTTGGATTTACTTGATATAGTCCCTCCCCGAAATCCCTAAAAAGATAACACCTGAAACCGCTAAAAATAAATCTCAACTCACATTAACGGTTAATTTATATTTTATAAACTTTTCAAATTTCTAATAATAATAATTGACAGACTATTTTTAATCCTTTTATAATTGATAATCTGAACATTGATATTCTATTAAAACGATTTTATAATTGTAATCGTTATTAAATCCAAAAATTTAACGGAGTTGATTATTATAGCAGATAAAGTTATAGAATTAAAGGTTGGAGATACTGCTCCTAATTTTTGCCTTCCAGATAAAGACAACAAGGAAGTTTGTCTCAAAGATTTTAAGGGTAAATACGCTATCGTCTACTTTTATCCGATGGATAATACGCCTGGTTGTACCACGGAAGCTATAGGTTTCACCGGAATACTTCCCGAACTTCAAAAGTTAAACGCGGAAGTAATTGGTATTAGCCCTGATAGTCCTGAGTCTCACGCAAAATTCATCGAAAAGAAGAATCTAAAAGTGACCCTTCTAAGCGACCTTGATAAAAAAGTCTTAAAATCATACGGGAAATGGGGTAAAAACACATTCAGAGGTAAGGAATATATGGGAGTTACGCGTAGTACCTTTTTAATAAATCCTGATGGAAAGATCGCACATATTTGGCCTAAAGTTTCTGTAAAAGGACATCCAGAAGAAGTACAAAAAACCTTAAAGGAGTTAGAAAATTAAAAAACCACCATGAGCGTTAAAGAGACTATAGAAAAAAGAAGAGCATACAGATCCTTAGATCCTGTAGAAATTACAAGCGATCTGATTGAGACTCTAGCAGAAATGGCTAGAATTACCCCGTCTTGCGCAAATATGCAACCATGGAAATTTGTTTTTGTTCATGATAAAAATGTATTAAACGAACTTTTTATTGTGTTATCAGAAGGTAATAAGTGGGCTGAAAAAGCGTCAATGATTATAGGAGTTTTCAGTAAACCTAAAAAAGATTGTGTGCTTGGAGAAAGACTTTACTATTTGTTTGATACTGGTATGGCTACTGCATTTCTAATACTGCGTGCTACCGAATTAGGTCTGGTAGCCCATCCTATAGCTGGTTTTAATGAGACTCTAGCTAAAGAAATTCTTAGTATTCCAAATGAAATGAGATTAATTACTCTTGTAATTGTTGGAAAGCATTCAGAAATAATTAACCCGATTTTATCTGATCCAATGAAGCTCGGAGAAAAACAGAGACCCCCAAGGAAATCTATTGATGAATTTATCTACATAGATAAAGTTAAAGACTAATCAATTTACTAAAAAGGGTGGAGATTATTAACGATGGTAATATTTCAAGAGAGAAGCCAGAAGGTATTAAAAAACCTAATAAGCTTATTACTGAAAAAAGTCCATATTTACTTCAACACGCTAACAATCCCGTAGAATGGTATGCTTGGGGTGATGAAGCCTTTGAAAAGGCAAAATCGGAAGATAAGCCAATTTTCTTATCAATCGGGTATTCCACATGCCATTGGTGTCATGTAATGGCTCACGAATCGTTTGAAGACCCATATGTTGCGGAATTGTTGAACGAATCATTCATTTCAATTAAAGTTGATAGAGAAGAACGACCTGACATCGATAAGATCTACATGACTGTCTGCCAACTTATGACCGGTTCAGGGGGTTGGCCACTAACAATTATCATTACACCAGATAAAAAACCTTTCTTTGCTGGAACATATTTTCCGAAAGAAACACGCTTTGGAAGAATTGGTTTAGTTGATTTAGTAAAACGAGTGAAAGATCTATGGACGAATGAAAGAAAACAATTAGTAGAATCGAGCGAAAAGATAACTTTTGCCTTACAAGATGCAAACTCTGAATCTCCGGGAAGAAGTCTAGCTGAAAGCGTCTTAAAAAACACGCATTCTCAATTATCGGGAAGATTCGATAAACAGAACGGAGGTTTTGGAACGGCACCAAAATTCCCCACACCACACAATTTATTGTTCTTATTAAGATTCTGGAGAAGAACTGGTGACGAAGGAGCACTTAAAATGGTTGAAAAGACGCTTAAAGCTATGCGAATGGGTGGAATCTACGATCATATTGGGTTCGGATTTCATCGTTACTCAACCGATCCTAACTGGCTTGTACCTCATTTTGAAAAAATGTTATACGATCAAGCCTTATTGATTCTTGCTTATTTAGATGCGTATCAAGCAACGAGTAAAGAGGAATATGCTAATACCGCAAAGGAAGTATTGGCATATGTTTTGCGCGATATGACTTCTCCAGATGGAGCCTTCTATAGCGCAGAAGATGCTGATAGTGAAGGAGAAGAAGGTAAATTTTATGTTTGGTCGAAAGGCGAAATCGAAGAAATATTAGGGGTAGAAGAAGCTGAAGTATTTTCAAAACTTTATAATGTTGATATAAATGGGAATTTTTTCGATGAAGCGACTAAAAGTAAAACTGGAAAAAACATCATTCATTTAAAATCCGATTTATCAGATACTCTCACGATCGATATTGAATTAATTAGGAACAAATTATTTGAAGCAAGAGAGAAAAGAATTAAGCCTCATAAGGACGACAAAGTATTAACTGACTGGAATGGATTGATGATCGCAGCGTTTGCTAATGCAGGATATATTTTTAACGAGCCTAAATATATTCAGGTCGCAGAAAAAGCAGTGGATTTTATCCTAAACCAAATAAAAAATTCTGAGGGTAGACTTTTACATCGTTATCGTAAGGGTGGTGCAGACATACTCGCTTTTTTAGACGATTACGCGTTCTTAGTTTGGGGGTTAATTAACCTTTATGAAGCATCTTTTGAAACACGATATCTTGAAAAGGCTATAAAGTTGACAGAGGAACAGTTAAAATTATTTTGGGATTCCTCAATTGGAGCATACTTTTTTACGGCTGAAGACGCAGAATCGTTACTAACGCGCCAAAAAGAGACTTATGACGGAGCAATTCCATCAGGGAATTCTGTTGCGATGCTAAATTTACTAAGGTTAGCACAATTAACTGGTAACGATACTTATGAGAAGAAAGCAGATCATCTTGGACGGGTTTTTGCCGAAAGCGTCAGAGCTAATCCTGTCGCGCATAGTTTAATGATGGTTGCTGTGGATTATGCCATAGGTCCAACATATTCATTAGTCATCGCAGGGGATGAGGGAAAAGATGATACGAATTCCATGTTATATGAGGTTAGAAAGCAATTTTTACCAAATAAATCGTTAATTTTTCGTCCTACAGAGAAATTGAATCCAGAAATTGATAATCTTTCCAATTATATTCAATTTTTTGATAAATACGAGGGAAAAGCTACAGCGTATGTGTGCATTAACAAAACTTGTAAAACACCTACGAACGATATAACTAAAGCTTTAGAATACTTAAGCACTAAAGTATAGAAAAGAAAGATTTTTTCCATTTATTTTTAAAATAAAAGAAGAGATTTTATTTTAATTTAGTAGATACAAGATCTTCCATCTCAGTAATCGTTGTTACTTGATCGATCTCCTCTTGCGAAATAAGTAACCTAAGAGACCCATCTTCTAATAAATAAGCGGAAGGATATTTTGCGTCTTGAACATCGTATTTTTCTAAAAATTTTTCCTTATGAATAAATTCTGTATCAACTTTAAATTTCGTGTTAGAAAGCCAGCTATCAATCATTATGAGATTCTTAAGATTTACTAAATCCTATTAACCTTAATATGTTTGATTTAAAAAAAGTTACATAAAAAATTAATTAATAGTCTAAGGAAGTATATCGAGTTTTTTCAATTCTTCTCTTAAATCCGTTTCAGGGCGATTCCATATGGTTTTCATGCCAAGTTTTTTTGCCGGCTTCAAGAAAAACAAGATATCATCGATAAAAAGGCTTTCTTCAGGAATTAAATTATACCGATGAAGTAAAAGTTCATAAATCGCTTTTTCTGGTTTAATAATATTTTCAACTCCAGAAATTATCTGACCATCGAATAAAGAAAAAAAACTATATTTTGAATTAACATAACTGAATGTTTCTTTAATAAAATTGGACAAAATATATGATTGATAACCTAATTTGTTTATTTCTTCTAAAATTTCTATATTTTCTTCTATCGGAGTTAGCATATCCATCCACTGATCAAAGAATAGCTCAATAAAATCTTTTTCCTGTGGATATTTAGATAAAAAAATATTTCTGGCATTTTCTAAGGATTCTACTCCACGATCAAGTTCTAACCATGTCTTACTCCGAGTGACTTTCAAAACAAATTGGTCGATATATTCTTTATCATTTGTAAATTTTAACAAGAATTCATTAGGTTTGAAACTTAGTAATACATTTCCCAAATCAAATATGATGTTCTTTATCATTTACCAATTTAAAATAATAAAAGAAGAAATATAAGAATTGTAATTTTATCTTGATTAATATTCGTTTGGCATTTTTTTGAGTTCTGCTAGGGAAAAAACGGGACCATCAATGCAAACAAAGTTGCTTCCAATATTGCATCTTCCACATTTACCGATTCCGCACTTCATTCGCATCTCTAAAGAATTAAGGATCTGCTCGTCTTCCCAACCGATTTTAACTAACTCAGCTACGGCAGTTCGTATCATAATCGGAGGGCCGCAAATAATTGCTACGGCATTATCAGGCGACGGAGCAACTTCCTTGACTATAGCAGCAACAAATCCAACTTTTCGAGTCCATCCCTCCTCTTCGCGATCGATTGTCAAGACCACATCTATATCGTCTCGTTTTTCCCATTCTTCCAGAACATCTCGATAGAGAACTTCTCCTGAATCTCGATTTCCATAAATCACCGTTATATTACCGTAATCTTTTCTATGTTTGTCATTTAATACATATAAGATAAGCGATCGTAGCG
>JAGXNP010000270.1 GCA_019894885.1 Promethearchaeota archaeon
ACAAATTGGTATCCCTGTTTATTTAACTGGAATGGCAAGAGGTTTACTTGGAGACCCTAACTCACTGAATTTAATGCATAAAAGAAGGGATGCTCTCAAAGAAGCTGATCTGGTAATATTGGCGGGAATGCCAATTGACTTTCGCCTAAACTATGGAATGGCTATAAATTCTAAGGCAGTTCTCATATCTATTAACCGTAGTAAAAAGGCTTTAAAAAAAAATCGAATTCCTACTCTTGGTATTCAAGCAGATCCTTCAACTTTTTTAGTTGCCCTTTCTAAACAGTTTAAGAATGAAAAGAATATATGGGATACTTGGATCAAAGCCTTACATTTACGCGAATTTGAGAGAGAAAAAGTAATTCAAAGATTTAGTGAAGTAGACACCGAATATATTAATCCTTTATTGCTATGTAAAAAAGTAAATGAAATGGTAGATAATGATAGTATAATTGTAGGAGATGGCGGAGATTTTGTTGCAACCGTATCTTACATTGTAAAACCAAAAAGACCCCTTTCTTGGCTTGATCCTGGTCCATATGGTACATTAGGTGTTGGAGCGGGATTTGCTTTAGCGGCTAAATTAGTGAGACCAGACGCAGAGGTATGGCTAATGTGGGGGGATGGTGCAGCTGGTTATGGACTAATTGAATTTGATACATTTGTTCGACATAATATTCCAATAATAGCTGTTATTGGAAATGACGCCGGTTGGACCCAAATTAGTCGAGATCAAGTAGAACTTCTAAATGACGATGTCGGAACAATATTAAATTATAATAATTATCATACTGTAGCAGAAGGCTATGGAGGAAAAGGTCTACTCCTTAACAATCCTAAAGCTATTAATGGCATATTGAAAGATGCTAAAGATATTGCTAGAAAGGGAGAGCCTGTCTTAATCAATGCATTAATTGGGAAAACTGATTTTAGAAAAGGATCTATTTCTATGTAATTACTTATTTTATCTTTAAATCGAAAAAATGTACTGCATTTTCTACAGTTTTTTCACTGACCTCTTTTTGAGTAATCCCATGCGAATAAGCAATTGCTGCGATAGCATAACGCACGTTTGAAGGCACGTTAATTGGCCCTCGTTTATAAGGATGTTGATAATATGAATCAGTTTCGGTTGCTAAAGAATTTAAAGGCGATGATTTTGAAACATTTCTCCATCTTTCAAATCCGTAGGCAGAACTCGGAACGGAAAGAGTGAATCCTTGATTAGGCAAGGTTCTTCCATACGCTTCTGGACCAGAAAAACAATGCCACATTACTTTTTTCGGATTAATTTTATATTTCTCTAAAATATTTAGGATTTCTTTATTTGCTCCATCTGGTGTATTAAATCTATGTTTTGGATTTTGAGGGTCAAACTCATGTTTAGCAGCATTTCTTACATGAAGGACATACGGTTTGTCTAGTTCTTCTGTTATCTCAAAAATCTTTTTAAGAACTTCAACTTGAATATCTCGTTTTTCCAATGTTTTAGCGTGGTGAAAGTCAAGACCGATCTCACCTATCGCCAGATATTTTTCTGAGTTATTCTTTATAAAATCAAGCCATTCCTTCCAATGTTGGTCATGTTTACTCTTAGGGGTATAAGTTACCGTTTGCGGGGCCCATCCGCAACAAAATCCTAAATTTCTCTCCTGACCTTTCATAAATTGTTGAGTTATTCTAAGAGTATTTAAATCAATAGTGCTGGTGATTAAATATTGACCACCTATTCTAATGAAATTGTTATATTGTTCCTTATCCGAGGGTAGTCTATCGTTTTTTGGACGAGGAAATGGTAAGTGACAATGTACATCAATAAATTTCAGACCTACTTCTGGTTCAGGGATGATAGTTTTTTTTGTCATTATCATTGCAGAAAAGAGTTTGTAAATTATAATCTTTATTAAAAAATGGTTTCTTGTTACCCAGATATTACAAGGTTAATTATGTCTTTAAGTCTCCATTGAATTATAAAACTACTGATTTTGTGGAATTATGCCTGACATGGAATTATTTGAAGAGGAAATAGAGGTTTATAATGCTAAAATGAGGCTCTTAAATTGGTTATTTAATGAGTTAAAATATCATCCTGAACATATAAGAAAACAGTTAATCGAAAAGGGGCAACAATTGCCATTGAATATTTGATTTATGTCATAACTAGTAAGTGATCGAACGATAAACCATTCTTATTTTCTTAATTTTTTAGTCATATCGTAAAAAACAGGAGAGATGTACGCACCTATGCTTTTTGAGTAGAACTTAATTGTATTTACTGCTACCCACATGAT
>JAGXNP010000271.1 GCA_019894885.1 Promethearchaeota archaeon
CTCTAAATTATTTTGTCTTGAAAAATGAAAATAAAACGAATGGATTTTATATTCTTTATTATTTTAGGGATAATTACGATAGTCTCTATAGATTTTATAATAAATGAACCTCATCGCGTTTTTATTGAAAACATAGCAAGATACCCTCCATTTCAAGATCTCGCTTCAGGGTTATTAATAACATTTTTAGTATGTTTGATTGGAAATTTATTACCAATTCCCACCCCTTACACATTTGTGGTATGCTTTAGCTCGCTGCCATTTCTTCAAATAAATCTTTTAATTCCTGTAATTGTAGCACTTATAGCTAGTTTAGGATGTTTAGTCGGAGAAGTGGGGGGATATTTTGTTGGAAGAGGCGCTTCTGCATTTATTTCTGAGGAGCAGAGTCAGAATTTGAAGAAATATCAAAAATTCTTATTTGAACATCCAAAAACTGCGCCATTCATGATTTTTATATTCGGTTTTACTCCCTTAAATGACGATTTCATAATAATACCTCTAGGAATTATTAAATATAGCTTATTAAAGACAATTTTTTGGTGTTGGTTTGGCAAGTTTAGTTTGATGTTAGTTTTTTCTTATAATATAATAAACATTTGCAGTCTTCTGGGAGGGGAAAATTGGATTTTAAGTATTGTTTCAATGTATTTGATTACTATTATACTGTATTTAATTATAAAAATAGACTTAATAGCGTTTTATAACAAACTCGTAGAGAAGATCCTTAAAATAAGGGAGAAAAGCTAACTTCTCCAAATGATTATATTTTGATTTATTTATTTTTCGTCTCTAATTTCTATACCATCAGGTAAAGTAACGCTATCAACCATTAATCCTTCTGCTTTTCGGTAATCGTCAAAAGTTCTAGCTTCAACTTTTTTCATGTATTTCAGGAGCTCATCTTCCACGTTTTTCTCTAATTCGGTAGGGTTGTGTGCTTCAAGAATTTTATCGACTTTTTCTCTGGCTCTTTCAATAATATTTTTTGCTCCCTTCTTCTGCCATGTTGAACGCCTGGACCTATCAGCTAACCGAGGCATGTACAATTCTGACTTCATGTGTTTTCGAGTATGTGATTCAGCAAGAAAGTTAACACCTTTCTTATCACTCGTAGCGACTTTTTTGATTACATCTATTGCTATCGTATCATCATTCACTTTTATTCCTTCCATTGCTCTTTTTACCATACCAGCTAAATCGTCGTCAATAACTAAAAGCTCTAAAGCTTCAACTAAAGTTGCTTCGTAAGTACCTGCGCAAGTTATGTAGTTTATTCCAGCTTGAGCAGCGAGCATTAATGTCTGGAATCGTTCATACCCATTTTGTAAATCCAACAATTTAGAATCAGTCCCAGCTCCAGGACCTCGAGATGGGATGTTGTAAAACCGTGCTAATTGCGCAATTCCGGCGGTAATTAGGCCCATTTCTGCAGAACCCATAGCTGAATTACCTGAACGCATATCTGTTATATGAGAAACGGTTCCAAAAAAAATTGGCGCCCCGGGATTAAAAATTTGAGATACGACAGCACTACCTACAATTTCGGCGTTGGTTTGTGTTAATAAACCCGCTAAAGTTACCGGTGCTGATGCTCCCGCTAATGCTTCTGGTGCTATGATTGTTGGTTGTTTGTACTTTGTAAATATTGCAAATCCGTTTGTCATAATTTGAGGCAAGTGAAGGGGGCTGGTAGGATTCATAAAACCTACTAATCTTGGTTTTTCAACCAGCTCCTCTTCCCCGCCCACGATAATTGAAGCCATATTCATCATATCCTGCGAAGCTAATCTCCCTAAGCATCCCAAACCATACGGTTTTTTTGTATTTTTAACCCATTGGTATATACATTGAGAATGAATCGTAATATAAGACACATCATTGGGCCACACATCAACGTGTGAGCACATAATATTTTCTAAACTATCAATAATTTTAATTTGTTCAATAGTATCTTTTAAAACTGTTTTACGAACGCCTTTCTTATTCGTGGGGTCATATATTTTTACGGGTGTTCCGATAGTTGCGAATTGAGTGCTATTTGTATTTACTTCGAACGAGAATGATCCGTCAGGGCCATGTAGTTTAAATGAATCTGGAACTGTTTTTAGCTGTTCTTTTACTAATGACTCAGGGAATTTAACAAAGTGAGATGAGTCATCTACCATCGCTCCTTTTTCTTTTAAGATATCTCTTGTATCTTGAGCGTCTACTTTTATACCTACTTCCGATAAC
>JAGXNP010000272.1 GCA_019894885.1 Promethearchaeota archaeon
AGCCTCTACTACTAAGTCTTGAACTGAAGCTTGATTACGCAGTAATGCTGCCAACCCCTTTGGATAATCTCCAAGCTTGATTGCTTTTAATCCCTTCTTAGTAACAATTGCGGGACATTCTACAACCAAATCGCGAGGTATATTAGTTATCACATCGTCATTAGGCAAATTAACAGAATCTTCTTCATGATTAGAATCAGTAATTATACCCTCAATAATCGGAATTGCTCTTTCATTATCAGACTTTACAAGAAGAGCGCCCTTTCCTCTTTCTATTGACTTCTGAATTCTTTTTCCTGTTGATAATGTGACGCTTTTATAACCGTTATAAAACGCTCTTACTCCCTCAATGTTTGCTTTTTCCCAAGCCCATGAAATATACTCACCATAATGAGAATCTTGAGTATAAGGGATATAACCAAACTTTTCAAGAATATACTTAATCAAATCAACATCGTTCTCGAATCCAGTTAGGTTGCTCAGATATTGTGGAGCTTTTTTTCTTAGATCAGGATATGCGTCTTTATTCTTATCGATATACCGTATAGCTAAAAGAATACCAAAATGATTTAATCCTCCAGCCCTCATCTCAAGGTTAGAAAGGGGAGTGTCAAGTATTTTACTATAATGATGTACAAATCCAGGAAATTCGTGACACAAACCCACAAAGTTTAACGAAGGAAATTTTCGCTTAATCGCTAAACAGATTCTACTCATGGGATTTGAATAATTAACAACAAAAGCATCGGGGCAAATTTTAGTAATATCTTCACAAATCTCAAGGATCGGAGGAATCACTCGTAATGAATGAAATAAACCCCCTGGACCTCCATTTTCACCATAGATTTGATTGCTCCCATATCTACGTGGGATTTCGTAATCCTCTTCCCATAATTTAAAACGATCTCCGACTTCTATGGAATTAATAACAAAAGTCGCATTTTTTAACGCTTTTTTCCTATCTGTGGTTGATTCTAATTCGATATCGAATTTCTTTTTGTTAATAGCTTCTCTACAAGCTTGGGTAACTAAATCTAAATTAGTTGGATTAATATCATGCAAACTTACCGTTGAACCCTGTAAAGTTTCACTGTTGATAATACTACCTACTGAGCCCAAACCAAATTGTAGAGAACCTGCTCCAATTATTACGATTTTCTCACTTTTTGTCAACTTTTCAAACCTCGAATACTTAATTCACTTAAGTAATATATTTAATTAGAAAGTAAAAAGCTTATGAATCATTAAATAAATTATATAACGATTTTACTGTAATATCTTCCTTTTTAACTGCTAAATAAGCAGGTTCCGAGGAGTAAATAGCACCTAAATTTTTTAGCGTAATAATTCTCATTTCGCCGGGTGCTAAGGAGAAGAAATTGTCCGATGCTATGAAATCGAATTTATCAGAATCAATGTGAACATATAGAGCAATATTATTTGTCGATATTTTGAGTTCATATTCCATTTCATTGGATTCTTTGCTCAAGTATTCTTTGAGTACCCAAAATATATTGGGATCCTTTAACAGAAATTTCTTTGGAGCTGAAAGCAATCTAAATCCATGAAATTCCTGTTCACCTCCAATATTTATGTATCTTAATTTAAAAAAGATAATATAATCCGTTAAATTATCGTTGATTCTATTGAAATCAGATATATCGATTATACCTAGTCTTTTTGATGAACAAGGACGAATCTCTAAGTCATACAAGTCTTTTTTTGCTACTGTTCCATCTGATTTAAGAATTTTCCATTCATAATGTAATTCCTGAGTTGTTCGAAGATCATTTGTTACCCAGAACTCTATAGATTTATTATCTTCTTTTACGCTCGGAAAAAGTGGATTATAAAATCTTTTAGCATAGTAATGTAACGCTTTCCAACGACCATAATAATCCAAAGATGACCAACTAGCTACTGGCCAACAATCATTCAATTGCCAATAAAGTGCACCCATACAATGATATTGGTTTCGATTTCTGCGCCAATGTTCAACTCCATATTCAATCGCTTCTGCTTGTGTTATTTGTGATAAAATAACTTGATTTTCAAACTCATGAGGAATTTCAAATCGTTTTTTCATATAACTTAATATTTTTTTATTCCCGGCAGAATTCTTTTGATGGTTTTCCATGATGGGTGAGAAGAAATCAAATTGTTTTGCAGGGCAAATATTTTCAATTGTTTTGATAGAAGGGAAGGATTCATATCC
>JAGXNP010000273.1 GCA_019894885.1 Promethearchaeota archaeon
TTTTTACTCCATTTTTTATTTTCTTTCTTTTTGTTTTTGTAGTATCTGTAGAGTTTGTGTTTCGTTGTGTTCCTTTGATCTCTTTTCTATTTTCTTATCCTGAAGTACGTTGGGGTCGTGTTCCTGAGTTTCCACTCAATTTATTGTTTCTATTTTTTTTACTACACAAATGTTAAAAGGTTCCATGGCTTAGCATATGCTAGTATGAGACAAAAAGTTATTGGGATAGTTTTACTAATTTTAGGATTTTATTTTCTTGTGATAAATCCTGTCTTATCAATTCTTATCCACGGAGTTTTTGACCTTCGAATTGCCTATCTGAGGAATGTTTTCACGAATTGGTACGATATTTTGGAGCTTTTATGGTTGTGGATTACAATTCTCGTTGCTGGTGTGGGTGTTGTATTCATTAAGTACGGTCGCCGTAATGTACTAGCATCTCAGGCTTAGAGTGAATCAGGTTTGTGTGAATGGCAGACGATATAAGTTTTGCGAGATTAAGAAGTGAGATGAGGTATTTTGTATTGATTGGGTAGGGGTTGTGTTCCGGAGTTTTTAACTCCAAACTTTTTTATTTTCTTTGTTCTTCTTTTTATTGTATATATATTGTGTTTTTTATTATGGCCGAGAGCGAGCACGAGTATCGTATTTTTGGAGCGATGTATGTAATTTTAGGCTTTGGGTTGAATTTTTATTTTATGTTTATGATGCCTGGTGTTCAGTTGTTATCAGCTAGTTGGTTTGTAACTTACGGAGAGGGGTATTTGCTGGTCTGGTTTATTTTATTCTTCGGGTGGTTGGGTTCGTTTGTTTTAATTATTTTTGGGTTTTTTTTATTGGTTCGAGATGTTTTGTGGGTTGTACGCGTTTCGGGGGCGCTGTGTCTTTTTTTGTTCATTTGCTATTTCTTCGTATTGTATTCTTCTTTTTGGGTAGTTTTTTTTCCATAAGTGGACGGTGTTGTGTTCCGGAGTTTTTACTCCATTTTTTATTTTATCACTTTTTTGAATTTTCTAATTTTACCTTTGGGAATTAGGGCGTGTAAACAAATTATTTAAACCTTCAAATCCATTAAAAAGTAAGCGTAAAATTTCAAGAAATGTGGTCTTTATGGAACCTTATTCTGCTGACGACATAAAAAGACAAAAGAGAAGAGATATATTTGGCCTCCCTGGGACTTCGTATAGGTTTCAATTAGTACTTATAAACGATAAATGGGTGATACGTTTGCTAAAAGGCAAAGAAGCGATTGATTCGCGCGTTTTTCAAGAAGAAGATATGACCGTTACTGGTTTCCCTAACCAAGAACTCATAGCTAACTGGGTGCTAAGAACAGTGGCACTTCCTAATATAACCCCTCATCTAATTATGAAAACGGTTCAAGGTATGACTAAACAAATAAGAGAAAATATAGATGAGCGAGATGATAAGTAAGTAATTAGGGTTGGGGTTGTGTTCCGGAGTTTTTACTCCATTTTTTATTTTCTTTCTTTTTGTTTTTGTAGTATCTGTAGAGTTTGTGTTTCGTTGTGTTCCTTTGTAATTTTTAAGATTTTTTTTACCTCCGAGGGCTATTTTTCAGAATTTCATTTACTACAAAACTGTTAAAAGTTTCGTTGGCTTATGTTATGTAACATTATGAGACAAAAAGTAATTGGGATAGTTTTGCTAATTATAGGCTTTTATTTGGTGTTGATAAATCCTGTCTTATCAATTCTTATCCACGGAGTTTTTAGGCTTCGCATCGCTATTCCGGTGAATCCTTTCACTGCTTGGATTCATACTCTGGAGCTTTTGTGGTTGTGGCTTACAATTCTCGTTGCTGGTGTTGGGGTGGTATTGGTTAAATACGGTCGCCGTAATGTACTAGCATCTCAGGCTTAGAGTGAATCGGTTTGTGTGAATGGCAGATAATATTTAAAGCATTTAGTTTGTTTCGAAGTTAAGAAGTGAGATGGGGGTTTTTGTATTGGGTTGGGGTTGTGTTCCGGAGTTTTTACTTCTAGTAATTTATTTTAAGAACTCTTTGAGTTTAAGTATTAATACAAATGCGACTTATATTTCTTTAAATAATTATATTTTAAGGTGAATCTAAATGGAAAAAAAGAAATATGCGGATTTAGCCCTTATAT
>JAGXNP010000274.1 GCA_019894885.1 Promethearchaeota archaeon
TCTAAAATACATTTAGCAAAATATGCGTCTTCGTGACCCATGGAGATTTTATAATAATCAGGAAAAGGTCCATGCTCAATTTTAGGGCTGTAATACTCTCCCTTTACTTCAGCTTCAGGATGAGAGGAAAATATTTTAACGGGTCTCTCCCAGTCGTGATCTTCAAAAATCGTACCTTTTGTTCCATGGAATTCTGTTTTATTTGTAAGCGGATGTCCTGTACTAGAAGAAATATCCACTGTTACGATAGCTCCGCATTTATAACGCAATAGAACTATAGCGGTATCTTCTCCTTTTTCAGGAGAAGACTTCGCAGTCTTACTTAACCAACATTGAGCTGAATCTACTTCGCCAAGAAACCAATTTAGCATGGTAAATTTATGAACTCCTTGATCTGCAACTACACCGCCACCCCCTTTTTTGTAGGTAAAACTCCAATCATTATTATCAAAAAATTGTGAACGAGCATACGCACCTTCATAAGTTCGACCAAGGAATACATCTCCAATAAATCCACGCGCTATAGCATCTTTTATAACTTGATGAGCTGGTAGGAATCGATGATTCTCTGCTATCATGAATTTTATATCAGCTTTTTTCGTAGCTGTTATCATCTCATCACACTCTTCCAGCGTGGTCGCCATAGGTTTTTCGCAGATGACATGTTTTCCAGCTTCAGCTACGGCAATAACTATATCTTTGTGTAGATAGTGTGGTACGAAAACCATAACAGCATCAATATCACTTTTTAAAAAGGCGTCTAGGTTCGAATAGGGCTCTAATTTTGAAAATTTAGCTGCTTTAGCTAACTTCTTCTCATTAATGTCATAACCAGAAATATATTTAATTTGCGGATTATTTTTGGTACCTAGTTTATGGTAACGCCAGACAGACGAACCCGCTCCAATTATTCCAAACTTTACAAAATCACTCATTCAATTATCCTCCAACATTTTTCCTTTATTATCTAATTAATTTTATTGCTTTGGTGTTAAATATTTATTTAACAAAAATGTTCTTATCTAAACTTGAGAGCCTCTCACATCCATTACTCGTTATTCTGTAACAATCTTCAATTCCCACTAACCCCTGATTTTTGAAATTTTGCCAGACCTCAATATCAAGAACCATATTCTCTTCAAATGGTTGATCTAATTTTTTCATTGGGCTAAATAAATGAGTTTCCTCACATTCTAAACCTATACTGTGCCCCGTTATAAAAGCTCTCCCCCTCTTTGTTAGAGATTTATTAAAATTACTCGCATTAATATATAATTCTTTCATATTTAAACCGGGATGAATATTATGTTCACAGTACTCTTGAACTTCTATCATCCTTCTCATAACTTCTCCTGCTCCATCAGGTATTTGTCCTATCACTAACTCTCGACTAACATCTGAAACATATCCTTTCCAAATGGTTCCTATATCAAATCTATTAAGATCTCCTGCTTTCAGAGTAGTTCCTACTCCTGGCGCTTCAGGATCAGACGGACCCAAATTCATTGTTAAATGATCCCATCCTTCTGCACCCTCATTAACAATTGTTCTCCTGGCGATTTGTAACAATTCGATATCAGTAATTCCCTCATAAGATGCTTCAATCATATTTAATATAGCTTTTTCAGAAATTTCTGTTGATTTTTTTATTCTTTTTACCTCCTCTTCAGATTTGATTAAACGCATATCTAAAAAAGCTTGATCGCCATTCATAAAAGTTGCATTTGGAAATTTTGTCTTAAGATATTCAGATTGATAAGAAGGCATAAGAGATTCATATCCTATCTTACTATTCGATAAACCCCATTCTTCAATCTTATCAGATACAGATACCATAGCACCTTTAGGAGAGCCTATTCCATGAATATCACTTACCCATGAAAATTTATCTGCGCTACGAAAAGTGATCCACATTATCATACTTTGCTCACCATCTCTCCGAACTAAAGACAAACTTGGGTATTGATTATATAAAACATACAAAATAGGATTTGGAGCTACATGTAATGTTGGTAAACCAGTTAAATAAAAAACATTTACTGGAGTAGATGCAATTAGCACATCTATATCGTGTTTTTCTAAAATTTTACGCGTTCTTTCTTTATTAAAACC
>JAGXNP010000275.1:0-1347 GCA_019894885.1 Promethearchaeota archaeon
AATATTCTCAACCACATATTTGATATTATTGATTATGACAGCGTCGTTTTTCTTAAATGGTAAGAATTTTATAAGCGCTTTTAATCTATAAATACCTCTTCCTTTTTGAGAATCTCTTCCCACCAACTTTTTTGTTCGATTTAAAACAAAGTTATAATTCGCTCTCATATGTGAAATAATTCGGTTCATCAACTCATTTGTGCTTAAGTAGAGATCTACACCAAGTTTTTGGTCTTCTATTTTTGATATATACTGAGTGCTATTGTTAGCAAATAAATTTTCTACGAGCAAAGAGATCTGGTCTAAGGCTTCTTTAATAACTTCAAATTGAGACTTATCAGTCACCCTCAATTGGATGATCGAAAGGTAATACATTCCTGCCCTCAAATTAGAACAATTTTTGCACAACTCATAATTGATGTTCAATTTTAGGGTATGTTGATGAGAAATCTTTTGATTTTCCTTTAATTTGCCAAATATCGTAACATTTAAAGAAGTTAAAAGATCTCGAGAAGAGTATACAGGTGTATCGAATGAGAACGAGAATGTTATCATATCTTGTTTTACATAATTTCTTAATAAAAAACGAATTAT
The DNA here is from genome assembly GCA_019894885.1 of Promethearchaeota archaeon. Classification (GTDB taxonomy): domain Archaea; phylum Asgardarchaeota; class Lokiarchaeia; order Sigyniarchaeales; family SOKP01; genus SOKP01. Next base: position 595 of record JAGXNP010000275.1, read on the forward strand.
CGCTTCTTCAATGATTATAAACAAATCCTGACTTTCAGGTTCTATCCAATCCTCTTTTTTAGAATATTTTTGACAATCGATACATAATTTCAAGCTAAAATTATCCGGTAACTCAAATAATGGATTTTCTTTTAAATAACAATTAAGGCACATACCAAAATGAGGTGCAAATTCATCAATTACTGTGCCACATATTGCACAAAATCTGTGAGGCATCAAAACATCATTTTCATAGCCATTGGTATATTATTTATTTTTCTAACTCCTTCTCTGGGGAGTATTTTCTGTGCTATAGCCAAGTTAGTTATATTTTCTCCAACTATGTTAAAATATGACGCTCCTCTTAGTATTTCAATCGCTGTGTCTATAGCTAGAAGATCTCGTCCAAAAAAAGTGGAACTAATCTCAATTCTTAAATTACCTTCAGTAAAAACTTGATTTAACAAAGCCTCATCGCAACAAGCGATTGTTTCAATGTCGCTACGTCTATGGATTTTAAGGTATACTTTCATTTTAGCCTTATTAATAAATGGTTATTTCTCTTTAATTTCTTCTCTCGCTCCGCAGGCTTGGCATTTAAGAAAATTTTTTTTGCCTTCCTTTTGAATATCCGTATCTGGTTTATTGCAGATTTTGCATAATACATATGTCTTTGCGTAGGCCTCAATGAGCCTGTTTAATACCTGTTCTTTGTAAAATCCTTTTAAAAACAATTGTTGCCCTCTTATTTCTCCCATAGTTCCTACTTTTTTG
>JAGXNP010000275.1:1357-1891 GCA_019894885.1 Promethearchaeota archaeon
GATAAAATGCTTTCGATCTCTATTCAAAATATTGATAATCCTGTTAAAGTTTGTAATGTATGTATTTTTTGCTTCATTTCTTATCTGAACTTTAGGTATTTCAAACCTAGATAATTTCTTTACATTCTCCGGAATGTTTTCGTAAGCCTTATCAATTAAATCGTCATAATTATTTAAATCCATTTCATTCAACCTGTTCTTAATATTTCTACAATGTTCTATAATTATCCTTACAAAATTAATTTTACGATTTTAAAAATAAAATTAACAATAAGGAGAATTCTTGACGAACGATGTTGCTTAGTAACTTTGGTAGATATTTTCTTCAGTTGGGTAAATCCTTGATTCCATAACCAAATCATTAATAAATGTTCTCAGTTTGTTTTCAGAAACATTTGTTCTTTGCTGTAATTCTTCAAGACTTATTCCGTTCCCGTCTTGTGAATATTCATAGATTATAGCAAAAATCTCTTCTTTAACCTTATTTACTTTAGGCGATTCCGTTTCACTAAACAATTTTTCTACATCTATATC
>JAGXNP010000276.1 GCA_019894885.1 Promethearchaeota archaeon
CACTAAACGACGAATTAGGGAAATAGGTACGCGAATTCAACACCGACTAGATCCTAATGCTTACACAGTAGCAATGCCGAAATTACAAGAAATTAGTGCCCAACAGTTTATGCTAATGGGTATGACAATTATTTTTTGGTTTATTACGATTATTTCTATGCTTATTACAGGTATTTTAATAAATTCTATTCTTTCTACGTCTACAGAAGAAAGAATTAGAGAATATGGAATCTTAAGAGTTGTAGGAGGAAAAAAAAGATTTCCCGTAAAAATGGTAATTTTTGAAGGCGTAATGCTTGGAGTTGTAGGATCTCTTTTAGGAATAATCTTAGGTCTTATCGGAACACCGCCAGTTGTAGACACACTATTCGTTTTAACAGACTTTCCCATGCAGAACATGGATTATGTTATTCAACCTCAAACAGTTATTTTAGCATTTTCTATAGGATCTATAGTTTCTTTAGTAGTATCTTTATTTCCTGCTTTAAAAACTGCCAAAATTGATATTATTAAGTCAATTACGCCATTTCACAAGAAAGAAGAAGGGTGGGAGGTAAAAAAAGAGGGAAGTATGAATGTTAAAAGTTTTCTAATTGGCTCATCACTTGCAACTATCGGTATGCTCGTTTTTATCATGTTACCAAGCGTATTTGTGTCGGGTGAAATGATGATGATTGCAGGTCTATTTATAGGCCTTATTGCGGCTATATTAATTGGGTTGGTCTTCGCATCAGTAGGAGTTATACCAATCATACAAAGCCTATTAATTGGAGCTTTCACGCCTTTCATTAAGAAGTATGCTCATATTATTAAAATATCGCTAAAAAGAAACAGAAGGCGGAATACAAGCACAATTGTGATGTTCGCGATAAGTTTTTCTTTCATTTTCTTTATAACTAGCGTTTCTGAGATGGAATCGCAGAACTTGTCAACCAATTTAAAATTTCAATACGGTTCCGATTTAGTTTTAATTAATCAAGGAATAAATCCCGAAACCAACGCAATTACGCTCAATACGATTCAAAAACTCAATTCTATTGATGGAATAGATGAAATCGCTATATCCTTGTATAACATGTTTGATATAACTTCTGTTTTATCGGTTTTATTCGACTTTAGCGAGGGTGGAGCTGGTTTTGACGAGGACTCTATTAATGATGCTTTTATAAACATCTTTGAATTTTATACTGAACAAGCGGAAGAGAAATATCAAGTAAAAGCAGGAGATCTAGCTAATTTCGATAATTTAGAAGTAGGATTTATTGGTATTGAGAAAAACTACTATGAGTTAATGGATAATGATTTGATGATTTGGAGCAGTCCGCAGAGTGGATTTAATTATTCATTTAGTCAAGTTTTTAGCGAAAATAATACTTGCATCATCGCTAAATCTCTTGCGACTACTTTCGGTATAGATGATGTCGGAGAATACATTCGCTTAACATTTTTCAACCCTCTAATTCCAAACGACCCTGGAAATATTACACTATTCCGTGTAGTTGGTATTTCAGGAGGTATGCCAGGATTTTATAACTTTAGAACTACCGAAGCCACTGCTCAAGGCGGAGGAATTATGGTTTCTTTAGAAAACTACATGAGGTTGATGAATGTTAAAGATCAATGGGACGCAAATATGATTGTTGATAAAACATTCATTAAGCTCAAAGATGATTCCGAAGTCATAATTGAAGATACTAAAGATGGTATTCAAGACATATCTACAGGGAAAGATTATTTTCTTGACGATGCGATAACAAAAGTAAATATGATGAACTCTATGTTTGATCGACAAAGCAGTTTAATGGAAGTTGTACTTTGGTTTGCAATTGTTATAGCAA
>JAGXNP010000277.1 GCA_019894885.1 Promethearchaeota archaeon
ATTTACCCTACAGATGATTGTGGTATATGAGTTCTTGCCCCTATTATGGTTAACGCTTCAAAACATCCTAATATCGATCTTTTCACCTATAGCGATATTATCGAGTTTAGCGGTATCACGGGAGATTACAATGTTAAGATACGCAAAAATCCAAGGTATGTGAACGAAAGCAAGTGTACTGGATGTGGCTTGTGTACTACTAAATGTCCTATAAAAGTTCCTAATGAATTTTATAATGGGATTGGTGAAAGAGGTGCAATCTATATTCCATTTCCTCAAGCAGTCCCAAAATATGCTGTTATGGATAAAAGTGTGTGCATTGATTGTAAAAACTGCGAACGAATTTGCCCAGCAGAAGCAATAGAATTTGAACAAGTACCCGAAATTGTTGAGGTTAAGGTAGGGGCTGTTATCGTTGCTACAGGATTCGATGAATATCCAATTATTGAGACTAATGAATACAATTATGGTATTTCTCCAAATGTTATTACTCAGATCGAAATAGAGAGTATGCTTAGCCCAATTGGTCCAACTGGAGGACACATATATAGAATCTCAGATGGAAAAGCACCTAAAACTGTTGTGATGATACAATGCGTTGGTTCTAGGTCGCTAAACGCGAATCCTTATTGTTCATTTGTGTGCTGCAGTGTTGCTCTTAAAAATGCTCAATTACTAAAACAAGAATATCCCGAAATGGATGTTGTAATGTTCTATATAGACATTAGGACTACTGATAAGGGCAACGAGGAATATTATAGAAAAATTAGAGACGCTGATGTTAGAATGATACGGGGGAAAGTAGGTGAAATAACCGAGGACAAAGATAATAATTTAATGGTACGCGTTTATTCCTCTTTAACGGGGGAGCTTATTAAGATTAAAGCTGATTTGGTAGTGTTGTCTACTGGAATGAATCCTTCAAAGGGTACTATGGAAGCTATTGAAGTTTTAGGTTTAAGTAAAGGTCCAAACGGATTTTTAACTGAAATTCATGGCTGTTTGAAGCCGCAAGAAACAAAAAATCTTGGGATTTATATTTGCGGATGCGCAGCAGGACCCAAAAACATCCCATATTCCGTTTCTACAGCCCTAGCTGCTGCTAGCAAAGCTGCTGCCCTACTTTCTCATAAAACTATTATCCAAGAATTAATCATAGCTGAAGTAGATGAAAGTTTATGTATCGGGTGCCATAGATGTGAAAAACTGTGCGAATATAAAGCAATAAGTATAAATGATGAAGAAATAGCTCAAGTTGATGAATTGAAATGTAAGGGATGCGGAGTTTGTATATCTTCTTGCCCAGCAAGAGCGATCGATCTTAAATATTATCGAGATGGTCAATTCGAAGCTGAAATCAAAGGAATCGGAAAGAGCGAAATAGAGAGTATTCAAAAAGAATCACCAAAAATAGAAAATTAAAAAATGAGGTAACAATAATCAATGACAGAAAGTATAATTGAGAGAAAAATAATAGCTTTTGGATGTGAAAAGTGAGGTTACTCTGCAGCCGATTTAACTGGTACTACGAGAAAATCTTATTCACCTAATTTCCATTTAATACGAGTTAAGTGTACGGGAAGAATAGGAATTCATCTAATTATGGAGAGTTTCTTAAATGGAGCTGATGGAGTTGCTATCATCTCTTGAAAAGAAGGAGAATGTGAATTTGGAAATGGAAACATGAATACCTACGAACATATAAAGTTTTTAAAAAGATTATTCAACCATCTAGGTCTAGCTGAAGAAAGAATCCAACAGTATTTTTGCTCGGCAGCGGAAGTTGAAAAATTCATCAAATCCGTAGAA
>JAGXNP010000278.1 GCA_019894885.1 Promethearchaeota archaeon
CGTGCTCTATTTATACCAGCGCGAACTAATCGTTTTGCTTTTTCGGTTGCGTTTCCTTTATCACCTTGATGAACAAAAGAGCAGTGCTCTCTAAGATTTACCATTTCAAAGAAGTAAGGGCTTAAACCTGCTTCTTGTAAAACTGCTCGGTAAGTAGGTTCATGAATCTTAGGAGTGCAAGCTGCTACGACTATTCGGTTCAAATCTAGTTCTAGAATGTCATTTTTGATTATTTGTTGTCCAGGATCGCTACAAGTGAAATTGTTGGTCCTAGCGATAACAACATTAGGTAATGGTTCAGCAAAATCTCTGACGGCATCACAATCAAGGTGGGCTCCAATATTTACACCTCATCTACACACATAAACTCCTATTCTTATCTTATCAGTGGTCTGTTTTTCAGACAATTAATTCACCTCTAGTTAAAACATCACCAAAACAGTAAATTGCTTTAAGTTCTATTTTTAAATTTAATAAAACCCTTTTTTGTTTGCTAATTATTGAATTAATTTATTTTTTCTGGTTAGACTTGATAAATTCTAATCAATTTTGTCTTTAACTTAAAAATATGTTTAGTTATAAATCTAGGAATTTTAATTCAGGATTTTAATCACATTAAGTTTTTTATGGATTTTTCATTGGGTCTAATTATGGTGGAGCAAGAAGAAAACAAAAAAGAAGAATTCGCTAAAGAATTTATGACCGAGGAAGGTTTGAAAGGTAAAGCAAAGAGAATAAAAATCATGAAAATTATCGAAAAAGTAGGATACAATAAAGATAAAATAAAAGTCGCATATCTAAGGTCAACTATATCTGAAAGAATTCACCATGAATAATTCTTTTATTTTTTAACACGCAAAAATTATTTGCATAAATTAATTTAATGATTGTTTATAATAGAACTTAGAAATTTTATATTATAATGAGATTGGACTTTGAGAGACATAGAAGATTTTAGAGCTAATATTGATGCTGTTATCGAAACTGAAAAAAAAAGATTCAAAAATCCACAAAATGCCGAGAAAGTTCTAGAATTCGATTTATTGTGGAGAAATGTACTCCAAGAAATTCAAGACTTAAGAAGGCAAAGAAATGACCTCTCTAATGAAATAAGTCAGAACAAAAAATCAGGTAAACAGGAACAAGCTAATAAAGCAATCGAAAAATCAAAACAAATTAAAGAAACAATCGATGAACTTGAAAAGAAAAAGATTGATTACCTTGAGGAACGTGAAAAATATAGATATATGATCGGAAACGACTTACATAAATCCGTTCCAATTGGAGAAACAGAGGAAAGTAACGCGATTATCAGGGAATATGGTGAGATACCCATATTTGACTTTAAACCATCCTCCCATGTTAATATTATTCAAGATATAAATGGAGCTGACACAAAGAAAGCTTCTGAGGTAGTAGGATCTCGGTTTTATTACTTGAAGGGTGATATTGTTTTACTTAATTTGGCACTCATTAGATTTGCTTTAGATAAATTAATTAGTAAAGGGTATGAACCGCTATGGACACCTTTTTTTATAAAACATGAAGTAATGAAGGCTGCAGCAGAATTAGCAGATTTTGAGGAACAATTATATAAAATTCATGACGAAGATATTTTCATGATTGCTACTTCAGAACAAACTCTAGCCGCATATCATTACGATGAAATAATTGATCCTGATTTATTACCT
>JAGXNP010000279.1 GCA_019894885.1 Promethearchaeota archaeon
CTACTAAGATACCTTTCATGGTATTGCTTTTGTCCCCCTAAATCCCACAAGAAAATGGTAGCTCCAAGTGCTTCGATTGAACTCACATCTGCACCTCTGGTTGGGCTTAATCCGATCAATTTTGAGAATTTTCTGTCAACTGAAAGCAAAAAGCTCGATTTACCACTATTATCCAAACCAGCGAATATTATTTTCATTTTTCTCTGAGAAGAAATCGGTGTGGAAGGAGTGTGCTCGATAGTGATAATTTTTTTTAAAAGAGTTATAAAATCTGACTTCACTTTTTCTTGAGGGATAAATTCAGTAGATATTTTTTTATCAAATTCGGAAAAAAAATCTATTATTATATTTTTAAGCCTATTAATATTGTTGTATAGGAAACTCCTTTTTTTCTCGTCTATTAAAATACAGAAAGCACTAGCCATAGGCATTTCAGCAGATTTTGTATCGATAAAGTGAAAAAATGTAAGAGAAGTTAATTGAAGATCTGGAAAGGGTATAATTCCGAAGTATTGGTATTTTTTTAATATCTCGATTTCCTTGTTAAAAACAGCTCCGTCTCCTATTAAGAGAGAAATATTTTTAATGGCTATCTGAATATAATCCCTCAATGAGACTGAAAGTATATTTGAAGCTTTTTCCTCCTTTTTTTTATTTTCTAATTCTTCTATCTCCAATGGTCGAGGAAACATGTAAATAGGTTGAGGACCTAGCTTATCGAAGGCGCAAAAAGTCAGTCCTTTGATGATTGAAGATTCAATTAATTGATCTAATTTATCCAAGATTAGCTGGAGTATCTTGATTAATATTTTCTAATAATAAAAGGTAGGAAATTTAATTATATATAGCTTTATTCTAGAATATTGATGCTAGAAAAAATTGCAGACTATATACGAAATAACAAGAATATTATAAAAAAGGAAGGTCTAAATCCTATTGTTCGTTTCATTAGCAAGAATTCTTTTAAGAGCCCTCGTATTTTTTCAGACATAGGCCAAGATTCTGCTGCTATTTACAACAATAATGATATGTACACCCTGGTAACAACTGATAGGATTAAAACGATCTATATTGAAAAATTTCCTTTTGGTGCGGGATTTAGTTCAATTTTAGTTGGAATCGACGATATATATGCATGTGGTGGAACACCTTTAGCTGCAACTATCATCATTTCCTTCAAAGATCAAAATATTGGTCAAAAAATGATTCAAGGAATCTGTGAAGGTTCAAACAAGTTTAAAGTTCCTATTATTAGAGGTCATACCAATGTAGGGGATTATTACGAATTAAGCTCAACATTAATAGGTGAAATTAAAAGTTCAGATTACATACCCGCAGATAACGCTCAAAGAAGTGATGATATCATTTTAGCCGTAGATTTTGATGGACAATTAGGGAGAGCAAGCAATTTACATTGGGATACAGTCACGCAAAAATCTTCTAAAGACATATTAAACAAAAGAGAGGCGATGAAAGTCATTGCTAAACAACACCTTGCAAACTCTTCAAAAGATGTGTCAAAC
>JAGXNP010000027.1 GCA_019894885.1 Promethearchaeota archaeon
ATATAAAATGGGTGGTAAAATTGTAGAAACTAAAAGCATAACTACCCACACTATAGTTAGAGAAGAGGATGAATGGGCATGTACTTTAGCGGCCGCTATATTCATTGTTTAGAATAATGAATTCTCAATTTGCTTTTTTCACTTATTTTCAGTTTTAAAAGCTACTAGTAATAATGTATTTTGTTTTGAAAAGTTACTTTTCTAAGTAGAAATTAACTATATATTTTCATCAATATTTATTAAATTAGGTATTATGACTGAATTAAAATACATAACGATTGAAGAAGCTCTAAATAAAAAACCTCATACTGTAAATTTGAGAGGATGGGTATATCGAGAACGCAAAAGTAATAAATTTGTATTCATTGTGCTTAGAGACGAGTCGGACATCATCCAGTGCGTGATTTCTAAAAGCAAAAATGCTGAACTCTTTGATAAGGCTGAAAAATTGACGATTGAATCCTCAGTAAAGATTTCGGGTGAATTAAAAGAAGATGAAAGAGCGCCCACCGGATATGAAGTATCAGTATCTGAGATGGAGATTATCCAAATTGCAGATCCTTTCCCAATTACTGAACACCAATCACCTGAGCTTTTATATGATAATAGGCATCTATGGATAAGATCAAGAAAATTGAACGCAGTTTTGAAAATTCGGCACACAGTAGTTGGAGCAATTCACGAATTTTTTAGAAGTCGTAGTTATTACGAATATGATGCCCCAATTTTCCAGCCAAGCCAATCTGAAGGAGGTGCTACACTTTTTGAGGTTAAATATTTTGAAGATATCATGTATCTTAGTCAAACTTGGCAGTTGTACGCTGAGGCGGGGATTTTCTCGCTGGGAAAAATATATAATATGGCACCTACATTTCGCGCCGAAAAGTCAAAAACTTCAAGACATTTAGCTGAATTTTGGATGGCGGAAATGGAAGCCGCCTGGATGACATTAGATGAGGTCACAGAAGTAGCTAAAGACGAAATAAGGTTTATTGTGCAAGAAGTGTTAAATCACAATAGGAAAGAGCTTAAGATATTAGAAAGAAATATTGAATTACTTGAACATTACGCAAAAGCAGATTATCCAACGATAAAATATGCTGAAGCTTTAGACATTCTAAATAACAAATACAAAATGAATGTTCCATGGGGTAAGGATTTAAGAACAATGGAGGAAGCCAAAATTGCTGAACATTTTAAAGTCCCAGTAATAGTCACTCATTATCCTACGGAGATAATGGGGTTTTATAAACCCCCTAGTGATGAAAATCCCAAAGAAGCACTATGTTTTGACGCTTTAGCTCCAGAAGGATATTGCGAAATAATCGGAGGATCTCAAAGAAGTTTGTTGGTTGACGATATGAAAAAACGTTTAGAAGCTGATGGAGAAGACCCTAAAAATTATAGCTGGTATTTCGATTTACGGCGTTATGGAAGCGTACCACATTCTGGTTATGGATTAGGTGTCGAGCGTGTCGTCCAGTGGATGTGTGGTTTAGATAATATTAAGGATGCAATACCATTTCCTAGAACAATGCTTAGAAAATCTCCTTGATATGATTTTAAAACTAAGGAATTCTTTTTTTAAAATTGTGCTAGAAAGATTGTATAAAATAGGTTCTTGAGACTCTCACATTTTTTTTCGATGAGTTATTTAGGAAACACTGATTTAAATTAATTTAAAAGGATAGTTGGTTGATATGAAACTTTTTGATTATATGGGCTACGAAATAATAGAAAAAATTAAAAGTAGAGAAATTACAATTTTAGACCTAATTCAATCTACTTTTGACATGATTGAATCAACCGATCACATTCTTCATTCCTTTGTTAGCTTATCAAAAAAAAACGCTTTTAAAAAAGCAAAAGAATACGATTTATCTTTAAAAAAGGGAAAAAATATTGGTAGACTTTATGGACTGCCGCTTGCAAATAAGGATCTGATTTGTATAAAAGGATTTCCTACAACTTGTGCTTCCAAAATTCTGGAAGGGTATATTTCCCCTTACAATGCTTTTGTTATTGATCGTCTGTTGCACCAAGAAGGAGCTATCCATATTGGTAACACAAATATGGACGAATTTGCTATGGGAGGATCAACTGAAAATAGCTGCTACGGACCAACTTATAACCCTTGGGATATATCTAGAGTCCCAGGAGGATCTAGTGGAGGTTCTGCTGCTGCTGTATCTTCAGGTCAAAGCATTTTTGCGTTAGGGAGCGATACAGGAGGTAGTGTCAGATGTCCTGCGGCATTTTGTGGCGTTGTAGGCTTAAAGCCCACATATGGAAGAGTATCACGCTATGGATTAATTGCATTTGCAAATTCTCTGGATCAAATAGGACCAATCACTAAATGTGTTTACGATTCAGCACTTATGCTTGAAATAATCTCAGGAAAAGATCCGTTGGACTCTACCTCAGTAGATTTAAATATCGATAAATATACCGAAGAAATTAAAAAACCGATAGAAAAAAAAATCATTGGAGTTCCCAAAGAATTCTTTGGGGAGGGAATAGATAAAGAAGTTATGGGTTCTATTAATAAATCAATTAAGAAATTGGAAAGCCTAGGAGCCTCTATTGTCGAAATTTCAATCCCACATTTAGAATATACAATTGCTACATATTATTTATTATGCATGTGTGAAGCAAGCTCAAATTTGGCGAGGTATGACGGATTAAGGTATGGAAAAGTAAGCACCGACCCCTCAAATGATGTTTATGATGCTTTCAGTAAAACGCGAGGAGAAAATTTTGGTCCAGAAGTAAGAAGAAGAATTTATCTAGGAACTTACGCTTTATCGGCAGGATATTATAACATGTTCTATATTAAAGCCTTGAAAGTAAGATCCCTGATTAGAAGAGATTTTATTGAAGCGTTTAAGAAGTGTGATTCGCTCGTCTGCCCTACAATGCCTTCAACGGCATTTAAGGTTGGATCATTAATTGAAGATCCACTAGAAATGTATACTCAAGATATATTAACTTGTTCTGTTAATTTAGCGGGAATCCCAGCACTTTCAATTCCATGTGGTTTTGATAGTAATAATTTACCCATAGGTTTTCAGATTATTGGAGATTATTTTGATGAAAAAGGAATTCTAAACATTGGCTATCAGCTTGAACAAGAGTTAGGTATTTTTCGAAAAACACCCCCATTGATAAGTGGAGGTAAGTAATCTGAGTGACCAAGACAGTGTAGTGATTATTGGTTTAGAAGTCCACATTCAATTGACTAATCTAAAAACAAAGCTATTTTGTAGTTGTAGCAACGATTATCGCAATACAGAGCCCAACACTTATGTATGTCCTATTTGTTTAGGATTACCCGGGTCCCTTCCAGTAATAAATGAGAAAACCATCGATTTTGCTACTAGATTAGCTCTGGCTTTAGAGTGTGATATTAACCACCAATTCTGGTTTTTTAGAAAGAATTATCACTACCCAGACTTACCTAAAGGATTTCAGATTAGTCAATACAATAAAGCGGGAGGGAAAGCTTTTGCAGATGGTGGTAAAATTACGGTTAGATTGAACAATCATAAAAAGGACATTAAATTAAACAGAATTCATCTTGAAGAGGATCCCGCCCGGTTAGTTCATAAGGGCAGTATAGCGTCTTCGCCATTTACTTTAGTAGACTATAATCGTTCAGGCGTTTGCCTTATTGAAATTGTTACTGAGCCGGTAATTAGCTCACCAGAGGAGGCGAGAGAATTTTTAAAACAATTAAAATCTATTGTTCAATACACTGGGATTTCAAACCTGGAACTGGAGGGTTCAGTTAGAGTTGATGCTAATATATCTATAAAAGGTCATGATCGTAGCGAAGTAAAAAATATTAATAGTTTTAGAGAAGTTGAACGAGCATTAAGGCACGAAATTATAAGGCAGAAAAATGCAATTAAGCGAGGGAAGGTATTAATCCAAGAGACGAGACATTGGGACGATAAAAGAAAAATTACAATATCGCTACGATCAAAAGAATTTGAAGAGGATTATCGATATTTTCCTGAACAAGATTTGGGTCCAATTGAAATTGATGACAAATTTATTCAAGATGTAAAAGAATATCTCCCAGAAATGCCAACAGAAAGAGCACTAAGGCTTCGAAGAGAATATATGTTATCTGAATTTGATTCTGAAAATTTAGTTTTAGACAAACGCATTGCGGATTTTTATGAAGCTGGAGCAAACGCTGATCCTACATTTGGATCTAAAGAATACAAACAATATTGTAATTGGTTAATGAACAATATATCTGGTTGGCTAAACGAGCATAATTTAACCATTGATAAAACCAATCTTTCCCCTAAACAAATAGGGGATTTAATCAAATACATAAGAGAAGGGAAAATTACTTCTAAAATTGCGAAGAGTTTTATTGAAGACATCATGCAAGGGACTTCTGTTTCTCAGATTATAAAAGAAAGAGGTCGAACTCGACTTTCTGATGAAAACATCATTAAAAAGACATGTAAAGATGTAATTGAGGAAAATCCTCTTATTGTTAGCGATTTTTTTAAAAATTCAAAAGCATTAGAAGCCTTAATCGGTCGTGTTATGGCAAAAACTAAAGGTCAAGCTGATCCTAATCTTACGAGAGAGATTATGTCTGATTTATTAAAAAATAATTAAAAACAGGAAAAATAAAAAGTTAGCTATATTAGACCTTTCAAAGCGTCTGCTGCAGCTCCTAACTTTAAATTAATTATACCAAGTTTAGCATCAGTTGTAGCAATAATCGTTAATATATTTCCCTCAATTTCAGAAAAGAGTATTTTTCCTTTTGCACTTTCAATTATTGCATTGAAAAATTGACCTTGTTCCAATTCTTTTGTTGCTCTTTGAGAAGCTTTTAAAATAAGAGTGACCATCGCCGCAACGGCTTCTGGATCGACCCATCCAGGTAAAGCGCTTCCTTTAATCAAGCCAAATTTCTCAATAATGGCTGCACCATGAACTCCCTTTATCGATTTTAGACTTTCCAGTACCTCTTTAATCCTATCTTCGCTCATTTAAACCATTTTAATATGTTAATTTAGATTTATTAGAATAATCTTGTTATTGATATTTAAGATTTAATATTATTTAAGTATTCAAAGTTTGGTCCTTTTTAAATTAGAGTTTAAATAAAATTTCAAACCAAAAAATATTAACAAGCCTACATTTTAGTAGTTTATGTTTAGACAAGCGATCAAAAGCGTTAAGGCAAACCGAGATTTATTAATTGATGTAAGTGATCAGATTTGGGAGTTCGCTGAATTAGGATTAGAAGAAATTAAATCCTCAAAAATTTTAATCAAAACTCTAAATGAAGCTGGTTTTTCTGTATCATCTAATGTTGCTGACATGCCAACTGCTTTTTACGCGGATTATGGCAAAGGCAAACCAGTTATAGGCATATTAGGAGAATATGACGCTCTCCCAGGGCTGAACCAAAAAGCAACACCTTATAGAGAGGCGTTTAAAGAAGGAGCTCCAGGTCATGGATGCGGACATAACCTTTTGGGATTAGGATCATTAGGGGCAGTATTAGCGGTAAAGGAGGCGATTGATTTAGGTGGTATTAGTGGAACCATACGCTATTACGGTTGTCCTGCGGAGGAGACTTTCAACGCAAAAGGTTATATGATTAAGGAAGGACTATTCGATGATGTTGACATTGCGATGACATGGCATCCAGGAAATTTCAATATGTTGAATCTAATGACTTCTTTAGCGATAAATTCAGTTGTTTTTAAATTTCACGGACGTACAGCTCATGCCGCGGGAGACCCTCAAAATGGGAGGAGTGCTTTAGACGCTGTTGAGTTAATGAATATAGGAGCTAATTTTATGCGAGAACATATGATTTCTGATGCAAGATTACATTATGTTATAACTCATGGGGGCGATGTTCCAAATGTAGTACCTGCTGAAGCTGAGGTACATTATTTTGTACGCGCTCCAGAACGCCATCAAGTTGAAGATTTGTATGCAAGGTTAATAAATATAGCAAAAGGTGCAACTTTAATGACAGATACAACGATGGAAATCGATTTTTTAAGTGGCATGTACAACACAATGTATACGAAAGTAGTCGATGATGTCATTTCAAACGCTATGAAAAAAGTTGGTGCCCCTAGATTTAATAAAGATGATTTAGCTTTTGCTAAGGAACTAAAAAAGACTGTACCAGAAAATTCACTCGAGGGATACACCAGACTGATACCTCCCGATATGTTAGATTTTGCAAAAGTTATTTTAAGTCAACCTTTGAATAAAATCATAATTCCCCCAATGGGAAAAGGTAAAGTTATGCCAGGATCTACAGATGTAGCAGATGTTTCTTGGAAAGTACCTCTTGGAGAATTTATGACCGCCTGTGAGATCTTGGCATCTCCTGGGCATTCTTGGCAAAATGTAGCTACTTCGGGGATGAGTATCGGTCATAAAGGGATGCTAACAGCTGCTAAGATATTAGCTGTGTCCACCATTGAATTCATGCAAAATCCAAAATTAGTTGAAGATGCGCTTAAGGAACACAATATAGCACATAAAGATAATTCATACAAATCACCGCTTCCTGAAGGATTAAAGCCGCCTTTCCGCAGGCTTAAAAAATAAATTTTTTACATTATTTTATTTAAAATATTTTTCTTTCTCTAGTTTTAAGGAAACTTAATCAATAACTGGTCTCTGTAAGAGTCAAATATTCCAATTCACTTCTTAAATTAGCAATAATCAAGATATGAGAATGATCATGAGTAAAGTTATTAAATGGCAATATTCCGATTTCTTTGAACCAAGAAGAGAGAAATTAGTAAACCTTCTTCTTAGTGAGATTATATTTTTAAAAGCTCATTTGAAGAAATTGACTTTAAATAAAAAAATGGAATATGTAAAAATTGCTTTAGAAAAGCTAGATTTCCTATTAATCACTTTGAAAAATAATGATACAGAATTATCTGATGAAGATTTTGATAAAGTAGTGCAAATTATCTATCAAATATTCCAGGAAATTATTACAAAATTAGATTGCTAATTAAAAAAAAAATAAGAAATAAATAAAGCAAAAATTACATTTTGATTAATGAACCAATTGCTTCCATTAATGTAACTTTCTTTGGAGCTCCCTTCATTAGCTCGGATTTAACTCTATCAGCCAAAATTTGAGCAGTGAAAGGTTTACCCCCATTATCAATTTGATTATAAGTATTCCAACCTTGAAAAATAAATACTCGATCTGCTACTACTCGAAATACTTCACCGGATATTTTTTTCGCATTACCTGAAGCAAGGTATACAACCATAGGAGCTACATTCGCAGGATCAAAAACATCAAATCCTGTTTCATCCAACTTATTCATAATTTCAACCATAGTAGGAGTTGCATCAGTAGTAAGTCGTGTTCTAGCAACAGGAACTATGCAATTAACTGTGGCGTATTTTTTTAGTTCCATCGCGGCGATCACGGTGAAAGCAGCGATACCTGCTTTTGCAGCTCCATAATTGGTTTGGCCCATGTTTCCTAATAATCCTGCATCAGAAGCGGTATTGATTATTCTACCAAAATTCTTTAAACTAGGATCAGTTTTTCCCGTTCGTCTAAAATAATTAGCTGCGTGACGAGTCATATTAAATGTACCTTTTAAATGTACAGCAACTACACTATCAAATTCTGCTTCAGACATATTAAACAGCATACGATCTCTTAGGATTCCAGCATTGTTCACGACAATGTCTAATTTTCCAAATTCGGATACTGCCTGATCAATCATTGCTTTTGCCTTATTAAAATCTGTAACAGAATCGTAGTTTCCGACTGCTTTAACACCCAGTTTTCTACATTCCTCGGCAACGATGTCAGCTACTTTAGTTCCTTCTCCAGACCCATCAAATCCAGCACCTAAATCATTAATAACTAAATTGCAGCCTTCTTTTGCCATTGCTAACGCTTCTTCTCTACCTAAACCTCGACCAGCGCCAGTAATAATAGCAACTTTTCCATCTAACATTCCCATAATTTTTTCACTTCTTTAAAAATTTTAAGTTAAAAATTTAATATGTTAAAATCAATTACAAAGTTAAAAAATTTTAAGAATTTGATAAAATTTAGTACTTTAAATTTGTATTCAATTAATTTATAACGAATAAGAGTCTTATGGAAACTATAACTCATAATCTAATTGCAGTTTTTATTCAAATCCTCTGCTTTTTGTATTTTATTTTTCCGTGGAATGTGATCTTTACAATTATATTTGCTTTTATATCTCATATAATTGTAGACGATTTATCGTTTATTACTTACCACACTCCTGATTTTATGAAAGATGATAAATTTTGGCTCATATGGCATTATATAATCTACGCTCTTTCGTTGTTTTCGTTTGTTATTTTTATTATACCCTATGGGTTAAGTCTCCTATTCGCTAACATTGTGGATTTGTGGGACTGGTTTATCTTACGACCTATACAAAAAAAAATTAAAAGCAAAAACCCTGATTCTAAATGGGGTGATAAATATTATTTCCATCAAATTGTCGATTGGGTAAGATTAAAACTATTTAATTGGCTTCCTAAACGAAAATATAAAAAATCAGGAATATTGATTGAAATTTCCATCATTATTGTTTTTTCTATACTCTTAGGCATGCTAAATGTTACATTGGTTATCGATTGAAATTTAACCCAAATTATAAAACAACAAATAGAATTAATAATTAGTATTAAACTAACAATAATTAGGAACGAGTTGGCTTTATATGAAGATAAGTGAAGATATGAAAAATACCATTAAGGACCGATTGGATTATAATGATGAAGATTTAGAAATTTTTCTCAAGAATCCAAATAATTTAGAAATTCTCTCAAAATCAATTCCCCTATTGAATAAAACCATCATAATTGAAGTAATAGAATCACACGGTTGTAATACTCAACATAAAGTAGGTAATAAGTTTTATTTTGACGGGGCTGGTAATCTTCTTACTAAATTATCACCAAAAAAAATTTGTATTTATGCGATATCTGTCTTAGATACCTTAATTCATTCTGCACTAGAATTAATATATGCTGGAGTAGATCCAAATGAAATGCGTTTCAAGAGGACTAGCTGCTTTGATATAGGTTTAAGGTGTGGTGGTTGGGGAAACATTGTAATGGAACTAAAAGTAATTGATAGAAACAAAATCAACTAAAAATTCGCTTAATTCCCTGAAAATCTTTAAAGTACATTAGATGACTAGAACAGAAGCAATCTGAGGATCCAAAACTTTTGATGTAATTATCACAAACCAATAAGATTTCTCCAGCTAAAACACACTCCAACCGAATCAAAGATGGAATTAAATATAGTTTATTTAATATGGATTTATCACTTGCTAAGAAGTAATCTATATGCCAGAACAATTTCTTATCATGGGATTCCGATATATGCCTCTTAACTCTATTTTCTAAAGATGTAGAGCTATTACTTCCCATAGCAGAGCCAACATATAAGTAATATCCCTTAGGGAAGGTCAGCAAGCCTAAGGATCCTATTCTAATTCTCGTCTCATTCGGGAGAAAGATGAAGAGAATGTAACTCCCTTTCATTTATTTACAAACTTTTTTATGATCGTGATAACAACCGTCACAGAAGCTTTCATCACAATTATCACAAACATTAGCGCAATTATCGCAAATTTCATTTCTACACTCGTAGCAATCATAAATTCGATCGTTAGGATTTTCTCCGCAGTTATCACAAATTATTTCTTTATTAGGCATTTTAAATATAACTCCACATAAATTTAAAGTATTTATATTAAGGTATGCAATTTAAAAAAATCCCTTATTATCTCTTAGATAATCTTGTTATTCAGTTCTCGGTGCATATTGTCTAAAGATAAATCAAGAGTCCATTCATAGTTCAATTTTCCATTCATACTGCATTTTCAAAAACTAAATATGAACAATTGATCTAATAATTATTAGCTAAAACCCGAATGAAAATCGGGAGGAGGTGGCGAAATTTGATAGAATATAAAAATTTAATAATAATTGAGTTGGAAAAACCATTATCAGAAGCTTTGAAGGATAAGATTAAAGAACCATCTAAAATAGATTCGGTACAGATTCCTTTCACATTAAAAGAAACGAATAAAGTAGAGAAGGAGCGTTTAATTAAGAAATGGAAAAAATCTGAAGGCTTTTTTTATTTAAAGCCAAATAAATTCGAATTTAGTTTAAAAAATTTATAGAGATTTTTCAAAATAGAGGTGAAAAAAGAAAATGGAACAAGCTCTTTTAAGGGAAAAGGAACCAGAAGTTAAAATTGAATTTATAATTTTAGAAGAACTTCCTGTGGAACAAGAACTGCCAAAAGAAGTAGAGGTCAAGGTTGAAGAGAAACCGGGTAAAAAAGCATTATTGAAATTACTAAAAAAAGGAAAATATAATGCAAAATACCTAGAAGAATTGGTTTCAGTTAATGACGCTAGAAGAATGGTTCATTATAGAAATTATGGAGTTCGCTAAAATTCTTTTTTTTTGTATTTTTATTAGTATTTTATTGAAATAAAATCTCTTTTTAATTAATTTGCAGACAAAAAACAAGATATTTTCTTCATCAATTAACTATAATATGTTTCTTAATCAAATTTATTTTAAGCAAAGAATTTTTAAATTTTACATTTAGAGAAGATTAAATACAATGTTATTGGGTGAAAAATTTTTATTACTACCTTTAAATGAGAAAAGGGGAAAACTTCCATTAGGAGGAAAGGGAATGTCCCTGAAAAATGTGCTTCCTGGGACTGTTTTTAAGGACTTAAGATTAAAGGGAAAGATCGACCTTAAAGATTCTGGAGGTAAAAAAGGAAGTATCCATGTAGTAGTGATAGATAAAACTCCCACAAATCATCCACTTTTAGATGAATATTTAGAAATAATCTCAAATTACAAAGGGAAAAAAGGATAAACGACTCAAGGTATAGCTGATTGGGTTAAATTTTTTAGAGATAAGCGAAAAGGCATGACAGAGACGAAAATGTGGCAAAATCTGGAAATCGAAGGGTTAATTAAAAATAAAGGTAGTAAACATGTTCTTACAAAGCCAGAAGTAAAGAAACAACTTGAGGAAGATATTCGTTTGGTTGCTATGAATCAAAAGGAACCGGACGAAGAATTAAAAGCTTTGGTTGGTTTTATAAAAAGACACCATGGATGGCGCCATTATGTGAGCAGATCCGAGCGTGATAAAGCGTATTGCGATAAAGTTACGCAAGATCAGATTATCTCTGAGATCGTGTTCTGGGAGTTAGTTGTCGCGAAAACACAAGCTGTTGGAGGAGGAATGGCGGCAGCAGGAGCAACAGCTCGAGCTTCTACCGCACGAGTTACTGCAGCTAGCCAATATGGTGTAGATACTTTAAGCCATGGTATGAGTCATCAAACAGCGTCCGCAAAAATGAATGCTACGATTAAAACAAGCCAGCTAAATTTATCTAAGAATTTGAGAAAATCTCAACAAAAAGAAGTAAAAGTACGAATAAAAAAGGAAGAAGAAGATTAAAGATTTTCTATAATTAATAATTATAAAAACCGCGTTTGGTTTTTCGACCGATAAGGTTATCTTTTACCATTTTTTTTAATAGTGGACTTGGATTATAGTTTTCTCCTAATTTTTCTGTGAGATATTCTCCAATGTGAAGATATATGTCATTCCCTACTAAATCAGAGAGTTCCAGTGGACCCATTGGAAAATTAAATGCTAATTTAACCGCCGTATCTATATCTTCTGTACTAGCTATTCCTTCTTGTTTCATATTTATTGCTTCATTACATAGTACGTAAATTAGTCTAGTGGTTATAAAACCTGGAGAGTCGTTGACAGTTACTACAGTTTTGTTTAGGCTAAGAGCAAATTTGTTAGATAATTCAAGAATTTCATCAGAGGTGTTTTTTCCTTTTATTAATTCTATTAATTTCATTACTGGAGCAGGATTAAAGAAATGAATCCCAACGATTCTTTCTTGATTCGTCGCTTTTTTTGCCATATCTGTAATACTTAAAGAAGAGGTATTAGAAGCAAGAATGACATTCTTTTCACATTTTTTGTCTAAATCAGATAGTAAATCTTGTTTTAAAGCCATATCTTCAAATACTGCTTCGATAACAATTTGAACGTCCTTTATCGCTTCGTCTCTATTAGTAGTTAGATGTATTTTACTAAGAATCATCTCTGCTTCTTCATTTGAGATTTTACCTTTTGCTACAAAGAATCTATTCACATTCTTATCAATACTAGTTTTTGCCTTTTTCAATATTTCTTCATTAATATCAACTAAATTTACATGATATCCTTGTGTTGCTGCTAATTGTGCGATTCCTGAGCCCATGGCTCCAGCACCTATTACACATACATTTTTAATTTCCATATCTCCCTCACTTCTTCCTGAATTTCATAAAATCTGCTTTACGCTTTTCTACAAACGCATTTTTGCCTTCCACCGCTTCTTCAGTGCCATAATAGAGAGATAACCCCCCAACACCTAATTGTGTGATACCATGAGTTCCATCTGTTTCTGCTAGGAACGCAAACTTCAACATCTTTAATGCAGTTGGACTTTTTTCTAATATTTCTTGGCACCAATTCTCTATTTCTTCATCTAGTTTTTCAATGGGTACAACAGCATTTACCAAACCCATGTTCAACGCTTGTTGGGCCGTATATCTACGACAAAGAAACCATATTTCTTTCGCTCGTTTCATTCCAACAGCACGCATTAAATCTCCGGTCCCATAACCAGGATCAAAGGAACCAACGCGTGGACCCGCTTGTCCAAGTTGAGCGTGTTCTGCTGCAATACTGAGATCACATGCAACATGCCATACATGTCCTCCCCCAATTGCATATCCATTTACACGGGCGATAACAGGTTTTGGTAGTGTGCGAATCAAGCGAGTAACATACTGCCAACCAACTTCTAAGGGCAACATATATCCTCCCTTGTAGCCTCCTTTTTCGCGAGTGGTTTGATCTCCACCAGTACAAAAAGCTTTTTCTCCTGCACCAGTGAATACAACAACACCGATTTCGTTATCCATACACCGATTAAATGCATCAATCAGTTCATGAACTGTTTGTTGTGTACAAGCATTATAGCGTTGAGGTCGATTGATGGTTATACGAGCTATACCATTATCCTTTTCAAAAATTATATCTTCATAATCCAAATAACTCATCTCTACAAAATTTTATTTTCAACTTTATAATTGATCTTTAAGAATGATCTTACAATATTTAAACAATTTCTAATTAAGATTTGCTTTAAAAGAATATTATGGAGTACTTACTAGCTTAATGAAAGTATGTTTTCACATCGTGAAACTTCTGTTTCACGAAAAATTAAGCTTATTTAATGTTGATTTCTACTATGATTTCATAAGTTCTTGATTGAGTTCTTCAACGAACTCCTCAACTTTCGACATCTTGATCCTAAACAAACCCTTGAAAGTCCGTTTATTTACCACAGAACCTCCCTTCTTTTCGATTTCGGTTTGCATTATTTCAAGGGTTTTTCCTGGTACCATTCTACATGTGTTAAAGACTATGTAATTTTTCCCATCGATGTTTTGAGCGTGTTCGAAATAGCCATTAAATACTGTTGCAGGACGGCTCCCATGTGTAGGAAATCCTAAAAACACGAGATCGTAAGGGCAAGATCTTTGATGTTCTCATTATATTTAAAACTTGAAAGGTCTCCTTTCATTACTTCATCTTGTTCTGATAGGAAGTCTCTAAATTTCTTAGTGTATTCAAACTGTTCAATACTTACATCTGAAATACTAAGTCCTTCTGCGATACTTTGCGCGACTTTTTTTGTTCGTCCACCCAAAGAGAAATACAATATCAATACTTTCATTTTTTTCATTTTATTATACTCTTTAGAAAGAGATAATTTTTCTAAGATTAAAGTAATCTTAATAGATCATTAGAAATCTTATTGAATCATCATATTTTGCTTTATTTCTCGAACCATGGATTGTCCATCTTTATTAATTTCGGAGATAACTTCTCTCAAAATTTCAGTGACTTCAATACCCTTTAACTCGCTAGAAATATAGAGCATTGAAAGGACTTCCCTTGCCAAAGTCGTGAGATTTTTCATATCATCAATTGGGATTCTAATACCTAGCGCTTTAAGATCCTGATGCGTTTCTTTTTCTTGTTGTCTGATTGTAATTAAAAAATCATTTTTTCTTCCTTTCCATAATTCCGAAACAGTTCTAATAGATAAGATGTAAAGTTTTGTAGGGCTCTTTATTCCGTGTATCTCTCTTGCGAAACTTAAAGGTTTAGAGTTTCCTAATGCCTCTAATCCGAAACTCCTGTTAATCTTGTTGGTTTTATCTAGTTTTTCTTTCATTTTCGAGATTTCAAGTGTTAATTTTTCAATTTTTAGCGACATTTTTTCAAATTTCTCAAGAAATAATTCCTTATCAATTATATTCTCACTTTTGCTCATCAGAGACACCACCCATTAATCAATTATGTTTTGTTTTGATTTAGTTGTTAATAAAACTAATTATTAAAGGATTAATCTCGTTAAAATTAGTAATTTCTTATTGATTAAAACTTAAAAAGAAAAAAAATTATTAGGAAAGAGTGTTCTTATTTATAAATTAGAATCTTCTGAATAATCTTTTTCAGTAGATTCAGAATTAGGTTTCTCTTCTTCGTAAGAATCTAATTTACCATTATCTTGCTCGTCTACTGACTCATATGTATGGAGAGGTTCTTTCACTTGTTCTACAAATTCTACTGGGCTTAATAAATCTTTAACTTCTTGATCGACTTTATCTTTAAACTTTCTCTCGTTAAGATTATATTTCTTTATTTGATGAAAACCCATTGTTATTAATAGAATTAGAAAGAAAAGTAAAACACCAATATTCTTAAGAAGATTAATAACAGCTTCATTCAGAAGATCTATTATATCATTGTACGCAAAGCCACTAAATAGCGTAAATGGATAATTATGAATAAATTCGTAAGCTACTTTTGAAAATACTAACCATATTAAAACTGAGTCAACTCCAATTCGTTTAATTCCAATATTTTTACTTAGAAGTTCAGCTTGAGAACCCATTAGGGTGCTAATTGAGTATAGCAATATAAATAAATCGACAATTAACATAATAATTTGGGTTGCAATTGAAGCCTCCACTCCACCTGTGCTTTTTAAAGCTAAAAAAATCTTAATCAATAAATAAAAAGTATAAATTACTACTGATAGCGAAAACATCCCTAACCAAGCGTTAAAAATCCTTTTAAATGTGAAGACAATTCCAACGATTATAAAAATTATTACAATTATCCCAATAAAAATTACGGTATAGTTTAATGTAGCATAAACACCTTGAGTAAATGTATAACCTATCAAATCTCCTATAGTATGCGATCCAAATATGTAAGCAACTAATAGAACGATTGAAAGGATAGAACCGCCAAAAAATTGAATCACTCTGTAAAATGAGCTGTGAACGCGTCGTTTAAGACTATCATCTAATCTCTTGCTTGAAAGATAAGCACCATATAATATGAACCATGAAGTAAAGAAAACATAAGAAAATAGCGAGAATAAGAAGATTCCTACCATAATTGGGATCAGGAAGAACATTAGTGGGAGAGTCAAGAAGAATGTTAATAATACTTTCCATGAAGCAATTTCTTTAACATCCTTTTTAGTTGCAAGAGAATATAAAAATATAAAGACTAGAAATGTTAGAAAAGGGAGGTAGGTTATTACACCGATTAAATCTAATAAATCCATGTTAACAGCAAAAATCTGGATTGAGAATTCAAAAGGGAGTTGGATAATTGTGATATTTACAAGAAGCCAAATTACCAGAATTAAGTATTTTCGATTTTCTTTTAATCCTAATTTCTTTAAGTTTTCGATAGTATCCATAAAAAAAAGATAGACTTCGAATATTTAAAATTTTATAATATGTAAGATAAAATGATTAAAAAGAGACAGCAATTCAATAAATATTTAAAAGCATAGTCGATCTAATAATTAAAATTTCCCTAATTTTAAGGTGATATATTTGATATTTCAAATAGAATATTGGCCTTATATTTCAGCCTTCTTTACGTGGGTTTCAGAATCTGCGGGTATTTTTGTACTGATAACAGGAGTTATTGCTTTGACTTGGCTCGGTTTCGAACGGAAACGTAGAGGATCTTTCTTTAAAAAAAAATCTGAAGATGAGGGAACATCCACTATATCAAAGTTATTAAGGTTTCTTTCTTACTTCGGTGTTATTATCGGAATTCTTGATGTGTGGGCAGGTGCGATGGGATTAATTTTGGATATATCCCCAAGTTTTAAGTATGGTGCTATAACTCCTCATGCGGATCACTTTACATGCATATTTTTGATTGTTGTCGGAATTGCAATGTTTTTTAAACCAATAAACGACCTTCCTCTCTCGAGTATTCTTGGCCTTATTGCTGGAAGTGCTACTGCGTTCATATTAGCATTATTGATACCAGATTCCGCCGTAGAATTTATTGCCATCTTTATTAACCCAAAATTACTTTTGATTATAGTTTTCATTATCATAACGGTGCTGGTAGCGTTCACAGCGAAATTTTCTATTGGTGTGTTACAAGCGATTTCTAAATTTCTTTCTTGGCCTCCTGTGGCTTTCGTAATAATGATATTCGGATTTTTACAAGGGATTTTATTATGGGGTTTCGGAATTAGTATATTTATGAATATTCTTTAATTTTTTTTTTTTTCTTTATATCTAAGAAAAACTTGCTACTAAAAATAATCTGATAATTTTTTCTGTTGATCAAATGTTTTTACTGGTAGATTGAGCTTTTTTTTTAGCATATTCACAGATTCAGGGGCATTTCCCTGAAAATGATTATTTACGATAATGAAAATTTCATAAATATTAGGAGATTTTTTAAGAGTATTAATGCTATTAACCAAGTTGCTTAAATTTTCTTTTTGGTCTCTTTGAATTCGATCAAAGACTATTAACTCGCGATCACCAATTAGGCGAATATAATATGTATTTTGTCCTGACATATAGTACGCTTTAATTCCCGGCATGTATGTTGTCCCTAAGATAATTGTTGAACTTTCTATTAATTCGTATAACAGATCTTCATTAAACCAAGTATTATCCCGTAATTCAAGTATATATTTGTTCTCAGTTGGGAGTTCACTTATTAGATATTTAAGTTGGCGGAGATGTTTTTCATTATGTTTAAACCATGGAGGAAATTGTAATAAATAGGCAAAAATCTTTTCTTTTAAAGGGGATAGCCGATAAAAAAATTGAGAGATTGAATCTTCAATGTTAGCTTCTTTGAAATTATGGGTAAGCTCTTGCCAGACTTTAACTATGAATTTAAAATTCGCTGATACTTGGTTGTACCAGTTAATTACTGTCGTTTTATTAGGAATATTGTAAAAGGTAGAATTAATCTCAATGATATCAAAAAATTTCGAGTAGAACTCTAGATGATTATATCTTTCGAGTGATTTAGGGTAAAATGCCCCCACCCAGTCCTTATAATCCCATCCAGCGCATCCTAAACTTATTTTAACCATCCAGAATCACGATTAGAATTCCATTAAATTAACTTATTTTGCCTTTTCAAATAAATCAATGTTATTTTCAATAAAATAAATTAGCTTTTAAAAAATTAATGGCTCCGAAAAGTTAATATAACAGAAGAAGAATTAATTTATATAGCGTTAAAACAAAATACAGAAAATCTATACAATAACCGAGAATTTAATTAGATAATCCTAAAACAAAAAATTTTACAAATAAGTCATAAAGGTGAGTAAAAAATTACCATTAATTGGGAACGCGCGGAGTTATCACCTGAAAAAACTTTTAAAGTAGAAGGAAGATTTTTGTTAGATTTACGGGCTAAAGTTAACGAATTGGAAAGAGAATTACTTAAAAATCAAGAAGAACTCAGGAAAAACAAAGAAACTTTAAAAGAAACTCATAATAAATTAACAGGAAGAGAAAAAAGTCTTGTTAAGATAAGTGAGAAATTCTCATCTGCTAAGAAGAATTTAGATAATGTTTCTGAAAATAAGCTAAATATCGATATTGAATTAACTCGATTAAAACCAATGCTTGAAGGACTCAAAGCACAACTTACTGAAGCAAACGATAACAATAGCAATTTGAAGAGTGAATTAAAATTTACGACAGAAAAAACAAGTGAAATGGAACAATCCATTAAATTCAAGGAAAAGACTATAGAAAACTACAAGAACGATTTGGAAAAAAGAAAAAAGGAGATAGATAATCTAAATGAAGTAGTTCAAGTAAATCAAAAAGAAACTGATGAATTAATAGATAAAATCAAATCACTTGAAGCAAAACTTTCAGAAGTAATATCCACACCAAAAGTTTTAGAACGAATTAAAGAAATGATGGTTCATAAGGGTTTTCTTTCAGATAAAGAATTGGATGATATTTTCAAAGAATTTGATTAGATTATATGAGTTTATCTTAAACGGCAGCTCTGGATTTTAAAAAATCTCACATAAGCAAATATTATACGATTTAATAAATAATTTGAAAAAATTATATATTGTGCAACATAAAATTAATCATATAAAATAATCATATAAAAAGAAAATAAATGAAGGTGTATGAAATATTACGAACATTGATTGGCAAAAAGCGGAAATGAACCCGGAAAAGCCCCAAAAAATAGATGGACGATTTTTATTAGATCTTAGAGCAAAAATTAATGATTTAGAGCAGCAATTTAAGCAAAAAGAACAGAAATTAGTCTCCTTATCAAAAGAATTGAGCGAAAATAAAGAGAATTTAGCTGCGAGTGAAAAAAGGCTCGATGAAACTACTCAAGATCTAAATTCAACTAAAGCAGAGTTAACACCTGTATCAGAAGAGAAAAATAAAATTAGTACGGAATTAGATTCATTAAAAAATGACAAATCTGAACTTGAGATGAAATATAATGAAGCAAAGGAGAAACTGAAGGAATTAGAACCAAAAGTAAGTTCTCTAAAAGAAGAATACGATCAAAAAGAAAGAGAGCTAGAAAGCGTTAAGAAAGATCTTCAACAGACAATTTCTGATAAGTATATTGAGATCGAAAGCTTAAAAGACGAGTTAACAGGACAGTTGGATAGGAAGGAAAACGAAATAATCACTGCTAAGAATGAAATTGAATCGAAGAACAAAGAAATTGAAGCAGTAAAACTTAAACTAACTTCCTTAGAAGATTTCATTGAAGAATCAAAAGGAGCACCTCAAGTTATTGAAAAAATTAGGGAAACTATGGCACACAAAGGTTTTTTGAGTGACAAAGAATTGGAAGATATCTTAGCAAATAACTTAGATTAAGAATTTTTACTTCTTTTATTTTTTAAGTTCTATGAGAGTTAGATCCTGGGTGATGATTTCTTTTCGTAAAACATTTTTATTATTAATGCAACATATTTATCAATTCGTTAGAAGATTTAACATAAATGGTGGATTTATTGCTATTACAACTGATATTATTGGAAGATTTTTACGCTTTATTCATTAAAATCATAGTATCGTTTTTCTGTGGCTTCGTAATAGGAATAGAGCGCACTAGAGTAGCAGCCCAATATGGTGCTCGAGATCACATCTTTTTTTCAATGATTTCGACCTCTTTAATAATTTTGCATGATGTATTTTTACCTATATCTGAAGGATTTATTTTAATTGTATTGTTTTTTGGTGGAATGATCATTTTTTTGTTGATTGGATCTATCTATAGGTTATTTCGGGAAAAAGATCCAGGGTATACAACTACTCTATCAATGATATTAGCGATGATTACTGGTATAATGTGTTATTATAATGAATATCTTGCTATTGTAATTTCTGTTATATTTTTAATTATCCTATCTACAAAAAAGCAGTTTCATAAAATAAGAAAATTGAAGGAAATTGAATGGACTGGAACCGTTGAGTTTATTGCAATCGTGGTTTTACTTTATATCCTAATTCCAGATAATTTCCAAGTTTTCGGTATTGTTGTTAAATCAATAATAGTAATATTCATCGTAATTTTAACGGTAAAATATTTTAGTTATTTTTTATTAAAAAGTACAACTGAAAAAAATCTATATTATCTCTCATTTTTAGGAGGTTTTGCTCACAGCGAGGCTACAACTGTTGAGTTAGCTGAAGCTGGTGCATCTTCCTCATCAGTTTGGCTTGTTATTCAAACTATGCTAATAAGAATGATTATTGTTTTAATGATCACTCCTACCTTATTAGGTTATGCTATTTATCCAATTCTCGTTACATCAATTATAGGTTTAATTGGGTCGTTTTTAATTTTAAGAAATAAAGAAACTCAATTAACTCTGGAAAAAATAAAAAATCCTCTCTCAATTAAGAGTGCACTAATATTTGCGGGAACATACTTAATTGGATTAGTTTTATCAATCGTGTTAAGTTTTTTTGAATTAAATATTATCGCATAT
Organism: Promethearchaeota archaeon; assembly: GCA_019894885.1. Taxonomy (GTDB): domain Archaea; phylum Asgardarchaeota; class Lokiarchaeia; order Sigyniarchaeales; family SOKP01; genus SOKP01. Next base: position 20,514 of record JAGXNP010000027.1, read on the forward strand.
TATCTTATCGTATTTGGAATCGGGTTACTTTCTGGTGGTGCTTCATCTCTATTTGTAGCAACTGCGTTTTATAAAAGTTTAATTAACGAAGGAAATGCGTTATTGATGTTAACAATCGGATTATCTGCGGCAATTTTGAACAAAATATTTTATTCTACTAGATCTTTAGATGAGAAAAAAAACAAAAAAGCGTATGTCATTCATCTAATCTTTTATATTATTATTACCATAAGTATCCTAATTTTAATGACAATTATTACAATAACTATATTTAACTTATCAATTCTTTAATTCGTTTTTACCCTAAATTAATGATTAATAATGGTAAAGCTAATCTGGGAAAACAAAAAGGATTTCTTAGAAAAATTTTCTAAATTAAAAACAACATATCGAGATTATTATAAAAGAATTGATTTAGGATTTCCCAATAGTGAAGAAACTTCTGAACAAATCTGGAAAAATCTTTTATTTTGGGGAGATAATTTTGAAGTAGCGTATTATTTGTTAAATAATTTCGAAGAAACTATTGATTTAATTTATATAGATCCCCCCTTTTTCTCCGGATCAAATTATTCTATCAACATCTCAGAAGGAAATAGTAGATATGACTCAGTTGCTTACTTTGATCATTGGAATAAAGATATTGATTCATATTTAACTATGTTATATGAAAGAATTCTTTTATTTAGAAAACTTCTTTCTAATACAGGTTTAATCTTCCTTCATTTAGACTGGCATGTGTGTCATTATATTAAGGTTCTTTTGGACGAAATATTTGGAAAGAAACATTTTATTAATGAAATAATTTGGTACTACTATAATAAGTACTCTGCGGGGAAAAAAATGCTCCCACGAGCGCATGATAATATTTTAGTTTATTCTAAGACATCGGATTTTACTTTTAATGAAGAGCGAATCCCCCGCAATAAGCCGATTAAACAACTTAAGCGTGAGATGGTAAATGGAGTCTTAAAAAACGCTAAAGATGAAAATGGTCATGTAATATATCGGACTGTGACAGATAAAAAATTGGACGATGTATGGAAAATTCCATGTTTACAACCAGCATCAAAAGAATGGACAGGTTTTCCTACTCAAAAACACCAGAATTTACTTGAAAGAATAATCAAAATAGGTAGTAATAAAGGAGATTTAGTAGCAGATTTTTTTTGTGGCTCTGGAACTACTTTAATTGTTGCTGATAAATTAAATAGAAGGTGGATTGGATGTGATTCGTCTGAATATTCAATTTATTTAACCCGTAAAAGATTATCTAATTATAGAAAAAGCGAAAACCAAGATATGTTCAAAAATAGCTATATTGAAGCTTTTACACATTTGGATGAGAAAAAAGCGAAATTACTTTCTTCAGGCTTTTTTGAAAAAGATTTGAAAATAAAAAGAAAATAGAAAAAAAAGTTTTTAAAAAAATTTTTATCTTGTTGTCACTAAAATTGGCACTAACAGACGCCACTAAATTTTTCTTCTTTTGCCCCCAATAAATTGTTTATTCATTTTCTCCGCGTAGTGTTGCAATCGAGATACAATTGTTCTACAATTTATCCCACTAAAATCCATTGATCCTCTGATAAGAACTTCTCTATATACAACACCATGTGAAGTGAAGTAAAATCTATAATTTGTACTATTGTGATCACCAGCTAATTTCTCTACTTCAATATTGTCAAATTTGGACCACTCAGCTTCACAAATCGGTTCTTTTGGAACCACAATTTTAATACTTTTAGGTGAAATGGAGAATATTCTACGGGAACCTGCATTACGATATATTACTAAAAGGTATATCAATGCAATGACACTAACTCCTCCAAGGAGGGGAAGTAAAAGACCTGCCGTAATCGCTGGAATGGGTCCATCAAATTCGGGGAGTACCACCAAAGAAAAGTATACTAGTAAAACCATAAAAATTATACAGCAACTTGAATAACAACCTATTCTAAAAATCATAGTTTGAGATATTTCAAAGGGTTGAAAATCAGAAGCAACCATATCTCCTCCGCAAAATTTGCAAAATTTGGACTCTAATTTGTTTTCTTTACCGCATACAGGACAATTTTTTTGTGAATTCAGATTTTCGTTCATTAATATCAAATCCTAAATATATGATATTTTTGTTAGAAATTGGATTACTTCGATTAAAGATATTTAGATAAACTTCTATATAAAATATTCGGATGTGTCCAAATTTAGGAAATCATTGAAATACAAAATATTCGAATTTCCATAAAAGAAAAAAAATCATTTAATTTTATTAGGATAGATAATGTTATATTCCAAATAGTTTGAAAGAGCTTCAAATACTATGTCTCCAATATTATTTAAAGATGCAGCTACATGGTGAGCGAATCCTTCTTTACACAGCAATTGAAGGATGTCTTGTAGATTAGGTATTTCTATAACTCCATATCCTCCATAAGTATCAAGATTGTCGTCGGTATATTTACCTTCTACTATAAGTGCTTTCATTTCTCCTAACATATCATCAGTTTCAATCCTTAATAGCGTACAGGGTTTGGCTTTTATCCTTCCTTGAATTGCACCAAAACTTTTATCACCTCCTTTAAGATCGGAAATAATAGGATGAATCGTCATTTTAGTGTCTTTAAAAAACGATTTAGGAAGGTTACTACAATGAAATAATACCATCTTATTAGGATCGTCACCGTAATTATTATTCCAATCTAAAATAGCAGAGGGGGTATTTGTTGCGACTTGTAAAATATACATACTTAATAATCCAGAAATATCTACTTCGCAAGCAGCTGGTACTAACCCCTCACTAAACATGCTCATGATTGCACAAGGTACAATTCCAAAATTATCTTGGATCGACGGCCAGCACTGAAACGCAAAACCATCCAATTCATTTTCTATCACCCACCTCTCTACTACAACAGCTAGCTTAGCTAACTTTAATAACCCTTCTTCTGGAAATGATGTAGTTGAAGTATAGTTCTTTATGAATTGAATTTTTTCCTTTACTATAGGATCGCTATCTGGCAATCTACTAATTTCTCCAAAAATTTCTGATAAATCAATTGGTTCTATTGTAATACCATGGAACTCCAATATTTTTTCACTGTATCTCACTGTTTCAAAAGCGTTTGGTCTTGTTCCTATTTGCCCAAACCTCGCGTTTTTCAACTTCTTCACAATCTTACATATGCTTTCAAATCTCACGATATCTGATTTGAAATCATTAGATGTTATTGGAGATGTGTGTGTCGTAGTTAGCGTAAATGGAATCCCATGCTGATAAAGTACGCTACAAACAGAAATCTTTCCACAAAAAGCGTCTCTCCTATATTTGCGGTCCATTTTTCCAATTTCATCTGAAGATGCTTGGATTAAAATTGGAACATTTACTTCCGATAACTTTAATGTATTAACTATGCCTTTTTCATCCCCGAAATTAGGTAAAACTATAATAATACCTATTATTTCATCCCGATTTTTTTTGAAAAGTTCTGCACATTTTTTTGCATCAGCGTACGTTTCAACTACCCCATACTTTGTGTCCTCTTCACTTAAAATGACTGATCTATACCCTAATTCTTTCAGCACGCTTAGAATTTCTAATCTTCCTTCTTTAGCGAGGTGATCTGGGAAGACATCTCTATTTCCTACTATTACTCCAAAAATCTGCTTTTCTTCACTTTTTTCAATAATTGACATATCGCTATAATTTATTTTTTTAATTTATGAAATTGAATCATTTTAGTATAATTAACTTTTTTTTGTTAATATTTTATTATTTTTAATTTAAAAGGAAAAAGGAATGTTCTATTTAGGATTACTCTTGATAAATTCTATTATAAGTTCAGCTAATTCTGGACCTTTTTCTTCTTGAACAAAATGACCCGCGTTTTTAATTGTTGTATGATTTTGATTACGTGCGCCCGGGATGTAGGTTTGCCAAAATATATCTCCTCCTTTAGTTATTGGATCGTTGTCAGAAAATGCTGTGATGAAGGGCTTTTCCCATTGTTTAAATTGCTCAATCGCTTTCTTATTATTTTCATGCTCAGGATCATCGGTACTGATTGGGACTAGAGAGGGTAAAATGCGAGCCCCCGCTTTAAATGAATCATCTGGGAAGGGAGCATCGTACGCATTTAAAATCTCTTTATTTAATTTAGTTTTTGTCCCACCTTGAATAATAAATTTTATGTCAAATGAAGGTGAAGTTCTAGAAAACTCACGCCAATTCGTAAAGGCTTCATGCATTCGTTGTTCTCCAGTTGGTAATCCGCCATTTGATAAAACAACTCTAATAAATCGATTTTGGTTCTCAATCGCAAGTCTTAGGCCTATTAAAGACCCCCAATCTTGACAAAATAAAGTAATATTATTAAGATCAAGAGATTGAATAATTTTTGTCATCCAATAAACATGTTTACGATAGGTGTGGTCTTTTTGCTCCGTAGGTTTGTCAGAACGACCAAAACCTACTAAATCTGGCGCAATTATTCTATAACCGTTCTTGACCAGAATAGGAATCATATGTCTATATAAAAAACACCATGACGGTTCACCATGCATTAATAAAATAACTTCTGCATTTTTAGATCCTTCGTCTAAATAGTGAATTTTAATTCCATCAACTTCAAAATAATGGGGTTCAAATTGAAAATCGGGTAAATTTTCGAACCTTTTCTCTGGTGTGCTCAATAATTTCAATTTTATATCCTCATTTTATGTATGTATTAATCTATTCTTGTAAAACAAAATCTTAAATTTTTAGTATTTTTTTGAATTTAAAAAATTTAATTGTAATGGACAAATTCTAAATCTTATAATATAAGAGTTATACAAATATTCAATGACATTGAAAGTTTTATTTGGTCGAGCATTTAGTAAATTGAAAGAATTTTGGAACGAAAAAATCTTCCGGTATGCGATTTTAGTTCAATTATTTTACTTTTTTTTGTCAACACTTTTATTTTTCTTATTTTTCTATCAAAAAAATGATTTCGTAATCTTTTATGAATCTGGGAGGATTTTTCTCACAGATATTGAAAATCTGTATAATCAAGCAAATTATCTTTGGGATTTTAGGTATTTTCCTT
>JAGXNP010000028.1 GCA_019894885.1 Promethearchaeota archaeon
GTTGAACGCGTCCATATTCGTATCCTTCCATTTTCGATGCAGGTTCTTTTTTAATGATGTCCAGAGAAACTGTAAGGTTGAATATTGCCTTTTGGGATTTAAATCTTTGTTTTTTTAAAAAGAAATATAGGCTAGTATTACGTATATCAACTCCGGGTTGCCAAAATTCAGGAACGCTCGGACCATAAATTACTTGAGTTATTTTTTTCTCTTTAGCTCGCTTTAAAAATTCATAAAACATCTTAGAACCAAGTCCCTGTCGTCTGTATTGGTTGTCAACTACACATCCTTTGAAAAAACAATAGCTTTCACTTATTTCGTTTCTTTTTACAACGATAAAAGCAGAAATGGGCTTATTTGTTTCTAGATTAAATAAGACGAGAGATAAATCATAATCTAAACCATCGTCCTCTAGAGTTCCTCTCTGAAAATAATCAAAGGGTATCGAGAAAAAGCGGGAATTATTTTCAAATAATTGATATATGCTCTGAATATTATCCTTTGATAATTTTCTATAAACCGTTTTATCTAGAGCTATCTGCTTGTGATTATGTCCTTCCATTTTTATATTCCTCTTTTTCAATTAATAAGATCATAGAAGTTCTATTAGATCTATTAAATTTCCCTTATAAGTTGGTTCGGGAGTTTCAGCGCTTAAATTTATGTTTGAACTGTTTATTAAGAAGGTCTGCGAGCCTAACTTAGAACACACCATATCCTTATCTTCGTCCCCTACCATAATGCATTCTTTAGCAGATAGATTGAGATATTTAAATATCAATTCATAATAAAGTAGATTCGGCTTTGTAGCACATGAGTTTTCAATACTTGTTATGAGATCGTATGGAAAATCACCAACTCCTGCCCAATCAAGACGCTGCTCTATAGCCGTCAGAGGAAGAATGGGAGTTGTTGCAATTACAACCTTATAACCTTTGTTAAAAGCGGTTTGAACAACTTTACGTGCTTCTGGTTTCTTTTTTGTGAATTTCTTTAATTCCTTAAAACCTTCCTCGTAAAATTTAGTAAAAAGTGGTTGGATCTCTTCCTCTTCATAGCCTTCAACAGGAAAAAATGCATTTGAAAACACTTCCTCATTTGGAATTTTACCATCGTTACTATTTACGAATACAGACGCTTTCAATATGGCTGGAACCATCTTTTTAGGAAGGATTAAATGAGCTACACTATTTGCTAATAATTTTAAATATCCGGGAATAAACTGGTTTAAATCTACATCTATTAAGGTCCCATCTAAGTCGAATAAGATTGCTTTAAGTTGTCCCATTATTTTACGCAAATTGTTTTAAATGCTATACACTAAATCTAAATTATATTAGCAATTATAATTTGTTATTTATCCTTCTTAAACAACATTAAAATAAAGTTTTAATAATTTGTTGATTACTTAAATAGAAAAAAAAAATATTAATAGAATTCTACAATTAATATAACTAATATAATTTTCAATAATTCCTTTTGGACGCTATAGACTATGAAACTTGAGCTTAATGATAAAAACAATGGACATGTTTACTTAGGAGACAAGCTAAATGTTAGAACATCATTTAATTTCGATGAAGATACATCAATCTTATGGTCTGGGATTCGCCTATTAACTCATCCTCCATGCTTAAAAGAGCTTCAGATAACCAAAGAAGACATTTTTTCAAAGGGAAATTTTGAAAAAGGCGAATACATTCGAGAAAGGGCATTACTAATAAAGAATAATGTAATCCCTACAATTAAAAATAGAAATTTAGAGTATGAAATTAAACTAATTTTAAGACAACCTCATCCGAACAACCCAGACGACGATTTAGTGATTAATAGAACACATAAGATTGAAGTCAGAGTTAAGGATACTAGCGATCAGATTTTAAAACCGAATCCTCTTTCAATTTCAATTTCAGGTTTGAATGTTAATTTAACAAAAGATGTATTCAAACCGGGAGAAACGATTAAAATCAACTTCTCTTCAAGCGAACTAAAACAAGTAGAAATAAGATTATTACAAAAAGCGAATCTAGTGTGTTATTGCGATGCTTATGGGCAAACTTGTAGTAAAGTAGAAGAGCTACCACCTGCAATCGCAGGAGATTCTAAGACTTCTGATATGAATAAAGATTTTCTTTTGCTAAAAATTCCTGAGATCGCTCAACCTAGTCATAACTATCTCTGGGAACCTCTCGAAAAAGAATTCTGGGGTATGAAATATGGATCTTATGTGAAGTGGTTTTTACTTTTTATTGGAAAACCTAAACCAGAATACGGGAAAGAGATTATAAAGTTTAAGGTTCCAATTACGATTGTTGCAAAATCTGTGAGTAGAAATGAGGTTGTTGTCGATCTATTCTCTAAGGGCGCAACTGTAGCACCTTCGATTTTCGACGGGGTCTCGGCTAAATTCCAGAAAGTTTTCAAAATTACATCCATAGACTCTGATATGGAAAAATATAGCATTCGAATTAAAAACATATCAAAAGATAGCTTAAAGGGCGTATCAGTAAAAACTTCTGGGCTTCAAGAGGGTTTATTCGAAACCGAATCAACTCTAACAGGCTTTAGTAGTTGGGAATCTAACGAGGAAAAGGAAATTGTTTATAATAGTAAACAAAATATCACTGCTTTAATCATTGTTTTGGAGGATAATTCCCAGAGAGTTATTAGAATACAGACTCCCCTAGCCTCTAACTTTTTTTAAGTTAAATTAGGTCCAGGTCACTGAAGCGCAGATATTATCTGCCCCTTATATAGATTTTTAAATACCAAGCTCAAAATTTCCTCAAAGCTGTCTAATATTCCTTCTCCGTTAAGGGCAATTGTCTTTTTAAAATCGATATTTTTAAATTTAAAGTAATTAATATTTTCTAAAAATACCGCTGGACTAAATTTATCAGGTAAATCTTGTTTGTTAAAAGCTATAACCTTAGGAAGAGTAATAATTACATCTTCAAAATAATTGCATAATTCGTTCCAAGAAGTTAAATTTCGGTAATACACTTCTTGTTGTGAATCCGCTACGAATATAATCCCATCGATGGCTTGCAAAGTTACTGGTCGTGTTATTATATAGAAATCTTGTCCAGTCGTGGAATAAATGTGAATTTTCAAATTCCACTGTTGATTTTGAAAACTAATCGTTCCATAATCGAAGAATAGTGTCCTTCGTATGCTACTATCTATGCTCAAAACGCGATCTTTCTTCCCAAAATGATCAAATAAAGCCTTAATTGATGAAGTTTTTCCCGAAAGCGCTGGCCCGAAATAACATAATTTTAACTGAATACTTTGAGTTAGCTGATCTATTATCATTTTAAATGCTCGTAATTCTTTTTATGCAAATGTTAAAATATGTTTAAAAAAGCCTTGGTTTTTCCTTCAAGGATAAAAAGGCAAATAACAAATGATCGGGATTCAATAATTATCTGACTAAATTATAATAAGAAGAATTACCACCTACTAGTCAATTAAAAAGAGAATTGTGAAGTATGAAAATCGCATTAACTAAAGTTCATGTAAGGTATGAGATTAATAACGAGCGCTCAAAAGTTGAACCCTTTGACGAAATTGAAGGAAAGATATATGTTACCAATAATAGCGATAGCGATAAGAAATTAAAGGAACTTTACATAGATCTCGTGGAAGAGTACGTAGAATCGGTAAACAGAGCGGATATAGATCGAAATTTTATGAAGAATTCGTTCCAACAATATTTCTTAGTAACTAAAGGATTTATTAAAGCCGGAGAAGAGCAGGAATACGATTTTAAGATCACTTTCCTCAATGGAAAACGAGAAAAGGAAAAAAAATAAATGGTTGGCATCTTGCTTTGCATTTCAAACAAAAAACAGCTTTAGCAGCATCCAGAGGCTCAATCAAATTAAATGCAACAATGTATCCTTCCAGTTTTTGGTACTCAGGTTAGCCCGTCTTTTGGAGATATTACTTTGCTTAAAAAAGAGAAAAAATAACACTTATTCATTTTTTACTAATCTTCTGTTTTTTAGTTTTCTGATATAAGCAATACTATACCCTGCAGGAACGGAAATTAGAAAACCCCATAGCGGTGAATTAAAAATGAAAATTATACTACCAATTGGATAAAGAAAACGAGTCAAGAACTTCATTGCTCGATTATTAAGTGGTTTTTTAATCATAAATTGAATTGAATATTGTAAAATAGATGGAATCCAACAAATAAGGAACATCGTGAGAACAATGGGAAAGCTTAAAAAACGCACAATATAGGAATAAAATAAATTACCCGCTATCAGCGCAACAATAACACCTAATAGAAACGAAAAGCAACCGAGACAGACAGCGTGGTTGAATAAATATAATACATGATTGTTAAAATCAGCTCGCTTTGGATTGTGGTGCGCTAACCAATGGATAATTATGGTTTTTTCGTTTTTCTGTTGCATAAGTCTATTCTTTTTTACTGCATAAATCTAACAATCACAATCACAACCACTACAATCAGGAGCACTACAGCCTCCAGAACCTCCACCACCACAACAGCAACCCCTATTTGTTACTCCTATAATCACAACTCCTATGATAATTAAAGTTAATCCCAAGGGGAGTTTAATACCATATGGTCCTGCTGCAGTCGTTATAATCCCAGATATTAATAATATTACTCCAATAATTACAAAAAAAACACGAGCTGCAATCAAACCAGCACTTGAAGATGAAGTTTTGGGAGATTGTGAAACTCGTGTTACCAGTGGACTATCTATAGTACTTTTATTTTGTTTCGCCTCACTATAAATAGTTTTTGTAGGTTTTACCCGAATTTTATCCTTTTTTAAGTCTTTTCCACATAAGGGACAAAATTCAGCGTCGTCTGGTATATTTGAACCACATTCAGTACAGTACATAATAATCCGAAGTTTTTACCCTAATTAATTTCTGCTAAAAGTCACTATTATACTTAATTGTAAGTTGACTATTTAAGCTTTTATGATGTTAAAAATGCAAACTTAGCAGTATTACACAAACTAAGCACAGAGTTTATTACGCAATTTTACTAATCTGTCTAATAGAACAAATGTTTCTAAACGCTATTAAATGGAGTTTTGATACAATTTAAAAAACTAAGTTATTCCCTTCTATCCTGCATTCTAACAGAGACCTGAGGATAAGAATTTCAATCTCCCGTCTTAAGATATGCTCATCTAACTCTACATTTTCTTGCTTATCTAAAAGCTCTTTTAAATCAATAAAGGATATCGACTTTTTTTTTAATGCTATTTTCTTAACAACACTCAAAACTCTTTGTTGATTGTAAAGCGACTGGGAATTTGAAATTAATTGATATAATTTATGAGTAAGATTATAATCAAAATTTCCCGCTTTATCAGCTTCTTTCAATTTACCTAATATAATAAGAGCCTCGGGATACCTTTCATTTCTCATTAATTCTTGAGCGTCGTTTAAATCTCTTACGAAATCGTTAGCGTCCATTTTAATATATACCTTTCATATTACTTTTTGCTTGAGATCTACTAACGATCTTCAAAATAAGAGTTTTTAGGTTAATTTTAATAAATCGCGAAACCATCATATTTTTTATAGAAATTTTCCTCAAAACATCGGTCAGAATTAAATGATTGTGAATTAACATTCATATTTTAAAGAGCTTGGTTTTAAATAGATTAAACAATTTAAATATATTAAGATTAAAAAATTACTGAAAAGGATTAAAATGGTTGACAAAGAGAAAGTAAAAGAAGTCCTAGAAAAGATACGACCCCAACTCCAAATGGACGGTGGCGATGTTGAATTAGTGGACATCACTGATGATGGTATCGTTAAAGTGAGATTACAAGGGCACTGCGCGGGATGTGCTCATGCACAGCAAACCCTACAATTTGGGATCGAGCGAGCTATCAAACAATTTGTGCCTGAAGTTATTCGGGTAGAAAATGTCGCTTAAAGCAACAACGCTAAATTATTAGGAGAATCCTAATAAAAAAGCTTTTTTTTTCCTATTTTTTTTAATTAAATTCTTAAATTTCCTCAAAATAAATCTCGACATAATGAATTAGTTTAATTCACAAATTTAATTTGCTAAAATCCCAGAAGAGCATTGATTATTAAAAATAAAAAAAAAAGGTTTAGTTTATTCTCTCGTTATTTCAAATTTGTAATCAGCAGGACCTTCACGAGGACTTACTATCACCAAGACATATCCGTCGATAGTTATGTAGGAATTTAAAGACTCGGATATTTCATTAGTTCCTTCTGTTATAAATGTTGTTAGTCTGTCGATATTATAAATTGGATTATCTCCGCTCATTTCTACGCCGATTAAAGTCACAACAAAATCAGTTGGAGGATCAGGAGGTAATTCAAACGAAACTAACTCATCTGCGTTATCAAAAATTACTCCGTTAAGAGCAATATCGTCAATCCACCATCCTGGGTCTTCTTGTCCCCAATCTGTCATATATCTAAAGCAAATATCAACAACTTGACCTACATAGGGTGTTAAGTCGAAACTCATATCGAACCAACCATCACTGACTCCAGTTATTCCTGGTAAAGTATCTATTATTGCCGGATACGCTCCGTCAACATGATTCATCGTTGTATATTCATTTGCAAGTGATATCCAAGTTTCTCCTCCGTCTTCAGAGATTTGTACAAACCCATAGTCCCATTCAAATTCGATGTCATAGTAAGTACTAAATGATAATTCTGCTTCGGTCATACCATTCAAATCTAGGCTTGATTCTATGCTAAGATCATATTCTGGAAGAGAAGGAGTAGAATACCATTCTAAATCGCCATCATTGTCCATATCTTCGCTTACCCAAGTTATAGGGGAAGCTAAATCGTCACCGTCGAAATATAAAACTGGAGCAATACTATCTTTTAATCCAGAGAATTTTATGTAGTCTGAGCCATAAGAGCTAACCATCGAGATTCCAGTATCATCATGTAAATAGCTTTTTGTCGTTCCAAAATCAATCCCTAATCTTGTTGGAAACCAAGGTCTTTTTATTTCATAAGTTCGCGTCGGTTCAAAAGTGTCGAGATCAATTGTATTATAGTCATACTTTCCATCTCCAATCTGATCAGTATGAATCAAGTTAGCAATTCTCCAATCGTGATAAATTTGCTCGAAATCTTCTTCGTATCCATAATGACTTAGGGCTGCGTTTATACCTTCAATTCCAGGAGTTCCACTATTAACAAAATAGCTAATAGTTTCTGCGCCTCCATAGTGATCACTTAAGTAGATTGTCCATAATAAAGCATTTCCATAATCTGCTAAAATATTAATACCTCCTTGATCTGCCCATTTAGTAAGGGAATTATCGGGAGTTGCTAAGTATGCTTCTATATCTCCTTGAGCTATTGGATAGCCACATAGGGGTTCTGCATACATGGAACATCCTTCATTCATGAAAATCTCATCATCTGGGTTGTAATCATCGTGTATTAAGTGTTGATATTCGTGTGCTATTGTAGCTTCGTACACATTTGGACGTTCGACATCGTCTCCTACTCGATTTTCCCAATCATGACTATCAATTGTTATAATGTTCCTATCGTAATCATTCTCAAGTTGGGGATCGTAATATCCTACGGTATAGTATGGATAAGTTTTATCGTAATAACCTTCATCTTGAATGTTTGATATTAGAATTACACTTCTGCCATTTTCTTGATAGTAACTTCCACTTAGGTCTCCATAATGGGAATCTGGCTCTCCAAAATAATCGACAACTGTACCGTAAATATTCAATTCAAATTCTGCTAAGATATATGTAATTTGTTCTTCAGTAATAATTGGTTCTTTTCTAGGATCACCATCAGGATAGTTCATATCGGTTTGGACCCAAATCTCAGACAAATCTCCTAATGCGCGTAATTCATAGGGATCTAAGAAGTAAATCGACTCATTAAAGTCCCAAACAGGCCATTCTAAAATATCTCCAATATCGTAATATAATGACAAATCTGGATTATACGAACTTGATTGAAGGTCTAAATTGCCACTACTGCGATAAGGGTATATTGTTGATCGAATCGTAGGTCCAATATCTAGTGGCTCATAATTAGGAAGAGGATCCTCAATTTTGAAATTGAAAGCCAATATTGCACTAAACATGCCTATTGAAGTAGAAATTAATAATCCTACAAGTGTTATTTTTGCAATTTTCGAATTTCTCATTTTTTTCACGTAAAGTTTTAAGTTAGTAAACTTAAAATAATAAAGATAAAAAGATATCGGGTATAACTTTCCCCGATTGACGCTTTTGTAAAAAAAGTATATGAGGATAAATATCTTTTTCGAAGTCGAAAATTCATGTCTTTAAGGGAAAGATTTTCAAAAAGTTAATTATTCTTTATGAATTATTAAATTATTAATAAACGCATTAAGTTATTGAAAATAATATGAACGAAAAAGAACAAGAAAAAAGCGAACCAACTGGAGAAGTAGAAGACACAGAAAGGAGATCAAGACGCTCGAGACCCGTTCGAAGAACACAAGGTCAAGCGTTACAAGAAGCCTTAGGTATCAATCCGGAAGAAATTGGGGATGTAGAAGCGAAATTATCAATTATTAAATTTTTGGACTATTTTTCCGAGGAACCTTTAGATTTTGCCTTTAAAGAGCGTACAATCGACCAATATGTACAAAAAATAACTGAAAAAATCGATAAATTTGAGTTTGGTGGAGAAGAAGATAAACTCTTAAAGAAGGGATTTGAGGATAAAAAAATCCTTGAAGTAGTTAACAAAATAAAAGATAAAACTGAAGAACTAGCAATCAGTAAGGGAATAAATAGATCAGTTGATAAAAGATTACGTAGACTTAATTTAATGATTACTGGACCTTTATTAGCAGTAGCTGTTATGTTTTTCATACTACCATATTTTGGAATTGATATTGGCACTTTTATTATGTTACCTTTAATATGTGTATTTTGTATGGTTCCTCAACTCGTTAGAAATACCGTAGTTAAAAAATGGTTTCTATTTAAGGAAGAAACGAGAAATGAACTTTATACTAAAAACCGAGATGATATTTTAGTTCTGAAAAGTTATATCGCTGAAGTTTTGGCTAACATTAGATCTAAACTATTAGAGTTAAAAGTACCGTTGGAGCTGATAAAGTTCTCTTTATTTAATCGGAATTATGAGGATTTAAATGTGATTAACCAGAAACAATTAAAAGGCATGACAGAATACTATGTTTCATTTGCGTATCCCGAAGGTATGGAACCTTTTCCTATTCCCGAGAATCTTCAACAGCAGTATAACCAACCAATTTTTCCAGAAAGCAAGAAACGCGATAAGGCAGAGAAAAATTTTATCGTCTTAAATGAAATGAAAGGCAAAAGTGGAATAATTACCAGTTTTTCTCCAGCTTTGAAAGATAACCTTGCTGATAAAATTAATCAAATGTTAAGCGATTCGGAATTTTCGGATGCCGACTTAGGATTTAGCGAGATTATTCCAAATTATTCAACTGACATTGCAATTTATTGTTTATGCGGTGAAGTTGCTGAAATTAGCAATGTAAATGTTTGTCGTTGGAAGGATAAATTCAACTTCTACTTATTTGAGGGAGCTCAATGTAAATGTGGTGATAAAATCTACGCAATCTCTTTGATGGATGAAGAAGATGAAGTTCCTGAAGAATTACAGGAGATTTTTTAAGTTAAATCTAATTTCTTTTTTTAATTTTTGAGTAGTAATCATAAAGGAGTTTGTAACCTCGAACGGCTCTCTCAATTTCGTTTTCAAATACTGGAATTTTGAGTTCAGTTGCAGATTTAATAACTCTCTTTGCACCTTCTCTTTCTGCTTGAATCAGAATGGCTATTATAGGTTTATTAGGGTATCTTTCGAGAAGTGAAGCGTAAATGTTAAAATCAAACTCGATTTCAGTAAAAAACTCTAGGGCTAAAATTAAACCATCTACAGCTTTATCGCTCAAGAGCGCTTCTGAAGCTGCGTTATAAATTCCGCAAATTTTAATTCCAACAAATTTTTCAGGCGGCCAATAGTCTACAGGGTTACCGAAATTACATGTTGACCCTCCAACTTTGTCAAAGATAATATTTCGTGAATATTCACTAGGTTTTGCTAGAGCTAAATCTTGATTTCTCATTTCTTTTATAATTAAATGAATTGCTCCTGAACTCGGCCCAATTATTCCTAGATTAACGCTTTTAGGCTCGGGACACCATAGAAATATTTTAGCGACTTCAAAAAGTTCAATGTAGTTTAACACTAGTATTCCTCCAGCGTCCCTTAATTTTACTTCTTGTTCTTCTTCTTTTCCCACGTAATAAAAGAGGATAGGTTTAGTTGGGCTCACTTTCTTGACTGCCTCAATTAATTCGTCAGAAATTTCTCTTAGAAAAAGAGATATTACTTTTGTTGTATTATCGTGTAAAAAATACTCAAGTACATCAGCTTCATTAATATGAAATCCATTTCCTAAATGTATGACCTTTGAAATTGGTAATCTTTGTGAAGGTGTCCACCATCCCATTGCGCCTGCTAAACCTCCAGATTGAGCAATAAAACTCATCCCCTCCTTTATGTTTTTGTTTCCTCGCATAATATGTTGTCGTACGGGGATAATTGACGATGTAAAGTTATCACTAAAATTGATTATTCCTAACATAGACGGTCCTAAATATGTGATATTATATTTTATACACATCTGATGTAGTTTGAAAGTTAAATCGTTTATTTGCGTACCTGGTTTTAATTCAGTTTGAATTGCAACATATTTAACGCCGATTTTTCCTAGGTTTTCAACCACTTTAAGAATATCCTTTCCTAGGACTATTACAGCTAACTCTGGAATTTCTGGTAATTCCTCAAAAGAATGGTATGATTTAACTCCTAAAATATCATTAGCATTAGGGTTTAAGATATAAAGTTTTCCTTTGTAAAAGATTTCTAAGAGATTTTTTAGCACTGTAAAACTGAACGAGAGTGCTTGCCTTGAAACTCCTATTATTAGCACACTTTTTGGATTGAAAAACGGTTGTAAATCTTTCAAGGTTTTTCCTTCTTGATAGAATATTTCTAATTATAGATAGGAGAGATTAGATCGTTAAAAATTTGATGTTTATTTTTTAAATTTTAGCTCTATTTCTTGAAAGAATACGCTTCTAATACAAATTCTACTGCCTTTTTTCCATCAATAAAGTTAGGACTTTCTTGTTTTTTAGTTTGAATACAATCGATAAAGTGATCAATCAACTTGTTTTGAGCAGAGTCGTTAGTCGGCTTAAATTTTAATAGATCTTTAATTGCTTTGTTTCTTTTCAAGCTTTTTGGACTAAATGAAAGAGGATTCCTTCCATTTATATCTACTTTTATAAAACCCTTTGTTCCAAAGATATCTAATGTTTCTGAAGGTTCATTGCACCAAGAAACGCTAATAAGTCCTAATGTATCGTTGATAAATCGAAAAAGAACGTTACAGTTATCTTCGTCTTCCATATTTATACAAGAGGTGTTAAAATTTATTCCGTTAACTTTGTCGTATTCTCCTAATAAATATCGTAAAATATCAATGCAATGGACCCCTAGATCTAATAATACCCCCCCTCCTGCTTTTTTAGAATCAAAAAACCACTTTTCTTCAGAAAGAGCCTTCCAAGATTTATAAGGTCCATAATGGCTGAAAAAATATCTAACTGAAGTAATTGTCCCAAGAATATCTTCCTCTATAACCCTTTTTATTAACCTAAATATCGGATTATATCGCTTCTGGAATGATGTAAAGAAGATGATATTTTTATTTTTTAATTTCTCTTCGATTTGGGATAATTCTTCACGAGATATAGCAATCGGTTTTTCGCATAAAATATTACAGTCATTCTCAATAGCCTTTAACACAATAGGAGCATGCAAATAATTTGGAGTACAAATACTTACAATATCCAATTCTTCCTTATCAATCAAATTTTTCCAACCATCTCCACCAACATACACATTGGGAATATTAAATCTCTCCGAAGCTATTTTAGCGTGGTTTTCTGTTCTAGATGCAATGGCTACTAGATCGCAATTCTGATTTTTGGTATACCCTATTAAATGAATTGTTCCAAAACCACCAGCACCAATTAATCCAACTCTTAATTTTGTAATACAATACCACCTACTTGCAGTTTAAAGTATTATTATTTAATTGATTTACTTATTAAATAATGTTTTACGAAACCAATAGGTAGAATCAAGAAAAAGAAATGCAAAAATATATAGTATGGTGATTTAAGCTACCGCAAACTCGAACATCGGAACTTCGCGTCGCTTATTATCGTCGTAAAGAGGTAAACCAGATTGTTTGAATAACTCAGGAGTTTTGAATTTAGTAATAACAATACCACATGGGCTCGAGATTTTCATTGAAGCTATTCTTAATCGTTCTCTAACGGTAGCTAAATTCTTTAAGCTCGTGCCAACATCACAGACGACAGCTCCTGCTCTTACTCGAGCACATACTCCTGTAGATCTCCCAAATGAGTGTCTCATGCCGCTCTGAACCCGATCAGCTCCAGCAAAAGCCAACATCCTATTCTCTCGATATTTTTGAAAGGGTTTGGGTCTTACTCTAAACCGATAATTTGTTCTTCCTAATTTATTCTGTAGAGGACTGTTTATAGTTATACGGATTGCTTCCAGAGAATTTGAAGAGATTTGGATTTGCCTATCTACCTTTAAAGAAATTACAAGCTCCCAATCCTCCCATGGAATTGTTTTATTCCCTCCCCAGAAGCGAACTATTTTACTCTGAGCTCCTCCTCTTGCATATTCTCTCCTATGATTAGCACTGCGCTTATGCTGAAAAGGTCTTCTACTCCACGAAGAATAACAATGCCACGGTCTTTTGCTAGCCATATTAACTTATTCACCTATTCCGTTAAATATTTTTTAAGATTTTTTTGTTTCAGTTAATTTAACAAAGTTCTTTTACTTTTGATTAAAATGTAATGTTACGAACCTATAGAATAAAATAAATAGTTAATTTCTAATAAGTTTTATTACTTGAATCTGAAATTGTAGTTTCATTTGATCTCTTAAAGAAATTATAATTCCTTCTTGGGAATACTAATCAATATTTCAGCTTTATACAAAATTTGCTGATACATAGGAGATAAAGAGAGATATTTTTTTTTAGGAGATGTTTTTTCTATTAACAACTAATAAGAAATAATATTTTATTTGCTATATCTTTAAAAAATGTATACTTTAAGATTTTATTAAAATAACATATTTAGCAACAAAAAATGGTATATTGATTGATAATTACACCTCTTTTGTTAAGAAGACGGAGATTTTATGTAATGGATTATTTTTAGACGAAAAATTGATTGATCATTATAAATCTCAAGGAATTGAGATCTCATACGGCCGTAAGGGAGGAGCGGGACCGTTAGGTGGAAGATATTTTCTTTTCGAGAATCAAACAATTGTAAATGCTGCTCTGTGGAATGATCCTTCAAAATCAAATTTTATTATTCGGGAAAATGAGGATGGATATTTCTTAATTTATGATAGTAAAAATAAATCAGAGCATTGTAGATTGAAATTAGTTCAAAATCCAACTTTTTACAGTCCTGAATACGTTACCTCTGACGGAATTCCGATGAAAAAAATTGCTTTAGTTCACGGAATAGACTGTTTATCAAGTACGATTTACCAAAAGTGTGTATATCATGCATGCGGAGAGGGTTGTAAATTCTGCGCCATCGAGTTAAGCTTGGAGAATGATGCAACAATTGAAGAAAAAAATTCAGAGCAAATGTCTGAAGTGATTGCAACCGCAAAAAAGGAAGGTAGATGTAATCATATGACTTTAACGAGTGGTACAGACGAAACGATTGATAAAGGCGCTAAAAGATATATTGAACTGTTAAATGGTATTAAAAAAAACTTTCCTAAACTCCCCATCCATGTTCAAATTGAGCCTTTAGAAGATATTTCATTTCTTAATGAATTAAAAGATGCGGGTGCTAATACAATTGGAATCCATCTTGAAGTTCTCGATCAAAATATAAGAAATAATATTACTCCTGGTAAATCTCGCATAACATATGAAGCGTACGAAAAAAATTGGAAGCATGCACTTGATGTTTTTGGAAAAAATCAAGTATCGTCCTATCTTTTAACTGGTTTTGGTGAATCCCTAGAAGACTTCATTAAAGATGTAGAAAAAGTAATCTCTTTAGGTGTAATTCCATTTATCACTCCAGTCAGGTCAATTCCTGGGCGGGAGAATATTTCTACGATTACATCGGATAAAATGGTAGAAATATACATAAAAACAGCTAAATTGATGAAAGAATACGGAGTTAATCCTTTAAAAAGTAAAGCGGGATGCGTTCGATGTGGAGGTTGTTCTGCAATAAATGATGCTTATAAAACAATTTAAATTACTTCATTGTTTATCCAAAGTATAAGAAGGATAATGAATTTAAAGATTTTAAATGGATAAGCCAAATATTATATTTATTTTAACTGACCAACAACGGTTTGATACGTGTGGATGTTATGGTCAGAAACTTAACATTACCCCAAATCTCGATAATTTAGCTGAAAAAGGCGTAATTTTTGAATATGCATTTACTAATCAGCCAGTTTGCGGTCCTGCGAGATCAATATTGCAAACGGGAAAATATGCTACTGAAACAGGATGTTATAGAAATGGAATTGCATTACCAACTGAAAGCAAAACTATTGCACATTATCTCTCCGAAAATGGATATAATTTGGCATATGTTGGAAAATGGCATCTTGCATCTACTCTATGGGATTCAAAAGAAGATATAGGGCTAAAAAAAGACTATATGAAACGAGCAGTTCCATCAGAGCTTAGGGGAGGCTATAACGATTTTTGGAGAGCTGCTGATCTTCTGGAATTTACCTCTCATCCGTTTGAAGGTTGTATATTCGATGAAAATATGAATAAATTAGAATTTGCAGAATATAGAGTGGATGTTATAACCAATCACGCAATCGATTTTTTAGATTTATGTAGTAAAAAGAATCCCTTTTTTCTTTACCTTTCATATTTAGAACCTCACCAGCAAAATGATCTCAATAGATTTGTTGGTCCAATAGGAAGTAGGGACAAATACAGAAATTTTGAAGTACCCGGAGATTTGAAAGGAACCGATGGTGATTGGAATCAAAATTATCCCGATTATTTAGGATGTTGCAATAGTATTGATAGCAACTTAAATTTTACTCAAAATAAATTTCAGTGATTATTTCTTTTTAACAAGTATTTATATTTGGAGTAATAGCACGCTATATCTAGCAAAGAGTTATTATAATAAGAATTAATACATTTAAATTCTTATCAAAAACTAGGTTAATTAAGTTAAAAATAATATAACCCTGTTTTAATTTGTTAGGAAAGAGATATTATTATGACTGAAATTGATGAAAGTAAAACCTTAAAACCAACTAAAACTGAAAGACGCGAAAAATTTACAAATCTATCTGACATAGAAATTAAACGTCTTTACACTCCAGGAGACATAAAGGATTTTAATTACGACATAGATTTAGGAACACCCGGTAAATACCCCTTTACTCGCGGAGCTTACCCTAATATGTATCGAGGTCGATTATGGACTATGAGACAATTTGCGGGATTTGGTACGGCTGCACAAACGAATACACGATTTAAATTCTTATTAGAACACGGTACAACGGGTTTGAGCGTTGCCTTTAGCTTGCATACAATTTATGGTTATGAAGCTGACGATGATGAAGCCTTAGGTGAAGTAGGGAAGGAAGGTGTTTCGATAGACACTTTAAAAGATATGGAGACATTATTCAGTGGAATTGATTTGTCTAAGATTTCTACCTCCATGACGATTAACGCTCCTGCTTCAATATTACTTGCGATGTATATAGTAACAGCAGAAAAACAAGGACATACTGCTGATAAATTAAGAGGAACAATTCAAAATGATATCTTAAAGGAATATATTGCCCAGAAATCATGGATATTTCCACCAGAACCATCCATGCGGTTAATTATAGACACCATTGAGTACTGTGCTAAATATGTACCCCAGTGGTATACAATATCAATTTCAGGATACCATATAAGAGAAGCAGGTTCAACCGCTGTCCAAGAGCTCGCTTTTACTTTAGCAGATGGGTTTGCCTATGTGGAGGCAGCGATGAAAAGAGGTTTAGATGTAGATGATTTTGCTCCTAGACTTTCCTTTTTCTTCAATTCTCATAATAATTTTTTTGAAGAAGTATGTAAATATCGAGCTGCTAGGAGAATCTGGGCTAAGAGACTGAAAAATAAATATGGTGCAAAAAAAGTAGAATCAATGAGGTTGCGCTTTCATACCCAAACTGCGGGAGTATCGTTAAGCGCTCAAGAGCCAGAAAACAATATTGCTAGAGTTACGATACAGGGCTTAGCAGCTGTTTTAGGAGGAACTCAATCTCTTCATACTAATTCATTTGATGAGGCACTGTGCTTACCAACTGAAAAAGCAGTTAAAATCGCTTTACGAACGCAACAGATCATTGCTCACGAATCAGGTGCTGCCGATACAGTGGACCCACTCGCTGGTTCTTATTATGTTGAGTGGCTAACAAATAAAATGGAAGAGGAGTCAGAAGTATATTTTAAAAAGATCGAAGCTTTAGGTGGTGTGATTCCGGCGATTAAAGCAAATTTTTTTCAAAAAGAGATTGCTAGCGCATCGTACAAATACCAAAGAGAAGTTGAAGCGAGAGATCGAACTATTGTGGGAGTAAACGATGTTCAATTAAGAGAACCTTGCGCAACGCCCTTATTAAAAATAGACGAAAATGTTGCGAGAGAGCAGATTGAAAATTTACAGCGATTAAGAGATCAACGGAGTAACGAGAAGGTTCAAGCGAAATTGGACGCTTTAAAAGAAGCCGCAAAGGGTACTGAAAACTTAATGCCTTATATAATAGATGCAATAAGAGAATATGCCTCAATAGGAGAGGTTATGGCTACTCTTAAAGATGTTTTTGGTGTGTATGTGGAAGATTCAATTTTTTAAATGAGGATGTTAAAATGGGAGAAAAAAGAAAGATAAAAGTATTAGTTTGCAAACCTGGGCTTGATGGACACGATAGGGGCGCAAAAGTCATAGCTCGAGCCCTTAGGGATGCGGGGATGGAAGTAATTTATACCGGACTTCATCAAACTCCAGACATGGTTGTTCAGACAGTTCTACAAGAGGACCCAGACGCTGTTATTCTAAGTATGTTATCTGGTGCTCACAAAGCATTGTGTCCCGTAATTATGGAAAAACTGAAGGAAAATGAAATTGATGATGTTCTTATAAGTGTGGGCGGAATCATACCTGACGAAGACAAACCCTTTCTAGAAGAACATGGATTAAAAGGATTTTATGGTCCCGGAACCGAGCTCAAAACAATTGTGGAATTTGTCAAAAACAATTTAAAAAGATAACATATTATGGACTATTCCGATTTAATCCAAAAACTACTAAATGGAAATGCTCGAGCAGTTGCGAGGCTTATAACTTTAGTAGAAAATGACATTGTAGCTGCTGAGAATATTATTAACGCTATTTATAGCCACACAGGAAATGCATATATTTTAGGGATAACCGGATCACCAGGAAGCGGTAAGTCTACTTTTATATCCACTTTAACTAAAATTTATGCCAAACAAGGTAAGAAAATCGGAATTATCTGCGTAGATCCTACAAGCCCGTTGACTGGAGGTGCACTATTAGGGGATAGAATACGGATGAAAGACAACTTTTCCCTTAAAAATGTATTTATTCGAAGTATGGCCAATAGAGGACAGCTCGGAGGATTAGCGAGGGCAACGGAAGATGTTGTAAAAATATTAGACGTCTACGGATGCGATATAATAATCGTAGAAACTGTAGGTGTTGGACAATCGGAGGTAGATATCTTTAAATCGGCTCATTCTGTTGTTGTTCTTTTAGTACCTGGGTTAGGAGATGATATTCAGGCTATCAAAGCTGGAATTATGGAAATTACTGATATTTTTGTTGTAAACAAAATGGATTTATCTGGTGCGGATAAAAAGATTGCCGATATCATGCAAATGTTAGAATTAAGAATGAATTATAAGTACGAATCTTTAAAAGATGAAGAAAACATCCTGCTAAAATCTAATTGGACCCCCGAAATTGTTAAGATCAATTCAATAACAGGTGAAAACTTTGAAAAACTTACAGAGCTGATCGATAAACATAGAGATTTTTTATCAAAGTCTGGTGTTATGGCAGATTATCAGAAAAATAGGATTAAAAGTGAAACGCTTCAGATTTTAAAGCATAAAATCACGAAAAAAGTAGAAGGACTGATTAGTTCCAATCCTACAATTGACGAATATTTAAGGTTAGTTATGGATAAAAGCCTAGATCCCTATTCCATGGCAAATTTAATCATTAAACTATTAGGATTGGAATAAAAGGCAATTTTATAAAAAGATAGAAAAGTAATAGCTTTAATTTTAATCGTCTCTTAAATATATTAAATATTAAAAGGATAGTTTTAAAAATGAAAAACATAACTATTTCAAGCAATACTATTTTAATCTACCGCATACTTTTCGCTGGACTAAGTTGGTTTACTTTTATAGCTAGCGCAGTTAATTATGCCCTAAATATCGGCCCAATTCTCGAGTGGTTTAATGGATTTAAAAGTTTCACTTATCAAACAAACTTAATAATTACTATATGGCTTACATTAGCAATTCTATGGCATAACAAGCCAGAAACTCTTGAAAAAATTACAGGACCTCTCAAAGGTGCTTTTACGCTCTATATCACAATTACATTTATTTTCTTTGCAGTTCTTTTAGCCCCCCTTTACCAACCCACTGGATTTGCAGCATTTAGCAATGTTATATTGCATTATCTTATCCCAATCGCATTTATAGTCGACTGGATACTAACCGAAACTAAATTGAGATACAAATGGAGCTACTTACTCTATTGGATCATATATCCATTATGTTATTTAGTGTTTGCTTTTATACATGGCACATTTACCGGGGACTATTTATATCCGTTTCTGGATATCAATGAACTGGGCATTTTATGGTATATTTTATCCATTTCAGTTTTAATTGCAGCAGGTTTAGTTTTGGGATGCCTCTATATTGCTATTAATAGAAAAAGAACTAAAAGCTAAGAATTGAGGTAAAACCCTTGTTTTTATTTAATTAAATAAAGATTTCTTTTTTATTTTAAATTAAAAAACCGTTTGGATTGCTCAATCTAATACACAAGAGTGCAGTCGAATTAAAGAAGCTAAATCACTTACTCTTTTTTGGATCAATCCATTCAGAATAAATCTCTTCAACAGCTAAAACTGTACCACGATGACATTCTTTACATTCTTCGTCGTCTATCTTCTTAAATACATAATCTCCTTCCTTAAATTCTCGAGAATACTTGATATTACATTCATTACACTTTAGAACGGTCGTCTTCTTTGGTATAAAGCGTTTTTTTCGATCAAGTATATCTCCGATATCAGGCAACGGAGGAAATTGAGGTTCTTCAGCCATTATTACAACTCTAAGTATGTTTAATCTTTGTATTATTAAAAGGTTTACAACTAATAACTTTTTAGGTTTAGAATTAAAAATTAAGACGATTATTTATGTTTAATAAAAGTACCTTTATTGTATTCATTAAAAGCTAATCTTAATTCTTCTTCAGTATTCATTACAATCGGGCCTCTCCACGCGACAGGTTCTCCTATTGGTTTACCAGAAATCAAAAGAAATCTAACGGATTTATCTTTAGTTTGTATTAAAACTTCATCCCCCTCTCTAAAAATTACAAGGTGCTCTGCGCCAACAATTTCATCCTTAATTGGATCAAGAGTCGCTTCTCCTTCTATAACATAGGCAAAAATATTATGATCATTAGCTATTGAGTGCCTAAATTCAGAATTTGGCTCTATAGAGACATCTAAATATTCTGGATCGGTTATTACATCTTGAACAGGACCTTTTACACCATTTATTTCACCACAAATTATTTTTACTTTCACATTGTCATTTAAAACGACTTCTGGAATTTGGTCTTTAGTTATATCACGATATCTTGGATTCATCATTTTATGAGATGCTGGTAAATTAGCCCACAATTGAAAGCCCACTAAAAGAGAATCATTTTCATCTTTCTTTGGCATTTCTTGGTGTATGATACCACTTCCGGCAGTCATCCACTGCACATCACCAGCACCGATAATACCACTGTTTTTCATGCTATCCCCATGTTCTAAACGACCATGAAGCATATAAGTAATCGTTTCTATTCCCCGATGGGGATGCCATGGAAATCCTGCCATATAATCATCTGGATTATCTGAGTGGAAATCATCTAAAAGCAAAAATGGATCTAACGATGGATCAGCATAACCAAACGCTCGTTTCAACCTAACACCCGCTCCTTCCATTGTTGATCTACTTTTTAAAGTTACTCTCACTTCTCGAATTTTTGACATTACTTATCTCTTCTATTAATTATTTTTCTTGTAATACTAAGTTTACACAACTAAACTCACACTATAAAAAGTTTTTATTATAAATCATAAAATAATATGATTATTGTTTTTGGAATTATAGAAAATAGCCTCTAAAATAACAAGAAATTAAAATTGTATATTTTTTTATACGCACTGGAATTATTTATTATTGTTTTCTATTTCGCCTTTTTCTTCTTTATGTTCTTCTATATCTTCTTTTATTTCCCCTTCACTATTAATAATTTCTGTGTCTTTTTCTCCATCCTCCAGAATGGTTTTGACTTCAGGTTGCTCTTCAGGTTCTAGTTCTGGTTCTGGTTCTGGTTCTGGTGGAGGAGGTTCACGAGATACGATTACTTTTGCATATCTCAGAACATCTTTATCCATCTTCCAGCCATCTTGTATAATTTCTATTATCGAATTGTTAGGAAGATCGTCTTTTTCGATTGAACTCAATGCTTCATGGTAAGAATAATCAAAAGGATCGTTTATTTTAACCTCAATTGGTTCTGCTTTATGAAACTTTAAAATGCTAATAAATTGGTCATAAAATTGCTTTAAAATAGCTTTATTTTCGTCATCGCCATCCAGAGCTTTCTTAAAGGAATCGTACAAAGGTAGGAAAGCCTTTAAAGTAAGACCAGTATATTCAGTTCTTAAATTCTGACGATTTTTATTCCAGCGCTTTTGAGCGTTTTCGAACTCAGCTTGGAGTCTCATATGTTTATTTTTCCAAGATTCGCTCTCTTTTTGGTATTTTATGAGTGCTTCTTTGTCTTTTTTGTTGCTTTCTTTAAGTGCATTGTATTTAGCTTTTAATTCATCAAAATCATGGTATTCTAAAACTTTCTGTTCTTCGCCCTCTAATAGTTTAATTTCCTGCTCTCCTTCCTCTTCTTTATCGACGCTTACACCTACATCCTTAGATTCAGTATTTTCTACATTAGAGGGTGGTTTATCTCTATTTTTTATAGTATCTTTACTCATCTTTTCTATTTCCTTTTTTTTTCGAGTCATAATTTTCAAGCGTTTTAATACGATAATTTTAGATTATACTGCTTAAATATGAATATTCTAATAATTTAATTTAATTAAATTTTGAACTGAAAAAAAATTTTTTGTTTTTATTTTTTCAACCATATTATTTCATAATAAATCTGACATATTCTATCGTTTTGTGTTTTATTTTTAAATGAACTCCTAGTCATAAAATTAAAAAAATAGTAAAAATTATATCTCTCATTGATATTAATAGAAAATAAAAAAATTATATTTAAATTAAATTCTACTAATAATCTTAGAAGAAGTGAATTAAATAATGAGTGAAGAAAGCAAACCGAAGAAAAAAGAGAAGATTATTGGAATAGACTTAGGAACATCTAATAGCGCGTGTGCGGTATTAAGTGGAACAGGCCAACCAGAAATCATCCCAGCTGCCGAAGGACGGACTTTAGGGGGCAAGGCATTTCCATCGTATGTAGCATTTGATGAAAGTGGTAGAAAAATTGTGGGCGAACCAGCTAGAAGACAAGCAGTCTCTAATCCAGATGGAACGGTTACAGCGATCAAAAGGAAGATGGGACTATCGTACAAAGCGAAAATAAAAGTAGGTAAGGAATGGAAAGAATTCGCACCAGAAGAGATTTCTGCTATGATTCTAAAAAAAATAAAGAACGACGCAAGCGCTTATCTTGGTGAAGAGGTTAAAAAAGCAGTTATTACAGTTCCTGCATACTTCAATGACGCTCAGAGGACAGCAACAAAAAACGCAGGTGAAATCGCAGGCCTTGAAGTAGTACGGATGATTAATGAACCAACAGCAGCATCGTTAGCTTACGGTCTCGATAAAGACACAAAAGGTAAACTTCTAAAAATATGTGTTTTAGACTTAGGAGGAGGAACCTTCGACATCACCATAATGGAGTATGGAGAAGGAGTTGTAGAAGTTATGTCTACTGCTGGTGATACTCAACTCGGAGGCACAGATATGGACAACGCTATAATTGATTGGGTAGCTGGTAACTTCCAAAAGAAAGAAGGTCTTGATCTTAAGGGAGACAGCAAAGCAATGATCAGAATCAAAGATGCTGCTGAGAAAGCTAAAATCGAACTCTCTACTACGTTAAGTACTCAAATTAATTTACCCTACATTACTCAAAAAGATGGAAATCCTGTTCACATAGAAGTTGAACTCACAAGAGCAAATTTGGAACAACTGATTGAACCAACTCTAAGAAGACTTGATCCTATAATGAAGAGAGCAATAGCCGATGCCAAAATACCTCCTCACGAGGTTGATAAAATAATTTTAGTTGGAGGTCCTACGAGAATGCCTTCCGTTCAGAAGAGGTTTAAGGATTTCTTTGGTAAAGAGCCTGAACATTCTGTTGATCCTATGGAATGCGTTGCTATCGGAGCAGCGATTCAAGGAGGCATTATAGCAGGGGTTGTTGATGATTTATTATTACTAGATGTTACTCCATTATCCTTAGGGGTAGAAACATTAGGTGGAGTATTTACAAAATTAATTGAAAGAAATTCAACTATACCCAGTGAAAAACAGCAAATTTTTAGTACAGCAGCAGACAATCAACCTGCCGTAACAATTAATGTTTTGCAAGGAGAACGAGCAATGGCAAAAGACAATATCCCTTTAGGAATGTTTCATCTTACTGGTATACCCCCAGCTCCTCGAGGAATTCCACAAATCGAAGTAAAATTCACGATTGATGCTGACGGTATTGTCCATGTCACTGCTAAAGACTTAGGTACTGGTAAAGAGACAGGGATTACAGTTACCGGAGCAAAAGGGCTTACACCTGAAGAAATTGAAGAGAAAGTAAGGAACGCAGAACAATTTGAAGAAGAAGACAAGAGAGTTAAAGAATTGATTGAAGCGAAGAATAACGCAGATTCGATGATTTACCAAACAAGGAAATTAATGGAAGAACATAAAGACAAAATTGAAGAAAACGAAAAAACTGAGATAGAGTCCGCTATGAAATCATTAGAAGAAGACATTAAAACAGATGACCTTCAGAGAATTAAATTAGGAGTCGAAAATTTACAAAAATCTATGCATAGTTTCTCTCAAAGAATATACTCGCAACAATCCCAAGACCAAGTATATCAACAAGCGGCTCAACAAGCTCAACAAGCTGCGAGTGGAATGGGAGATATGCCACCTGGTGGAATGGGTGGAGTTCCCCCTGGTGGAATGGGTGGTGCTGGTGCCGGTGGAGCGTCTTATAAAAAAGATAAAGATAAAAAAGACGAGGATAAAAAGAAGGTTGTAGATGTCGATTGGGAAGAATCTGACTAAAATATTTTTGGACGAGATATGAATAATCTCGATTAAAATTCTTTTTCTTATTTGTAATTTTTTTTACTTAATTATATCTTAAAAGTTTAAATAATTCTTATTAGATATTCTAATACCTAAAAAGATAAATTTCATAATTAATTTTAATTAATAGTATTTAAGCTCATTGGAGATTATAGCGAGACATAAAGATCATGAGTCCGAATAATAAAAGGGATTACTACGAAGTATTAGGTGTAGAAAAAAATGCGAGTGAAAACGACATTAAACTTGCTTATAGGCGTTTAGCAAGAAAACTACATCCTGATCTGAATAAAACAGATCCAAAAGCAAAGGAAAAGTTTATTGAACTTCAAGAGGCTTACGAAGTTCTAAGCGATTCTAATAAAAGAAATAATTACGATCGATACGGATTTAGTGGCGTAGATGTCGATATGAGTAGCTTTGTCAGAGGGGGAATTCCAGGTATTGATGAATTACTCAAATCTATCTTTGGCGGTGGATCCATCTTTGGAGGTGATGATTTTGGATTTGGAAGTATTTTTGGTTCCAGAGGTAGATCACACTCAACTCCCCGCCGAGAGGTTGGCCAAGATATTGAAAATTATGTAGAAATAACATTTGAAGAGGCTATGTTTGGTGGCAAAAAAGATGTGGTAATTCAGAGATATACTCCATGTGATGAGTGTGAAGGTACTGGTGCAGAAGATCCTTCAAGCGTAAAAACATGTCCACAATGTGAGGGGTCAGGTAGAATGAGAAAATTGACCCAATCTGGCTTTGGAACAATAATCCGAGAATCTGAATGCTATACCTGTAATGGTACGGGTAAAATCATTAAAAAAAAATGCTCAGTGTGCAATGGAAGAAAAGTTGTGGCTGAAACAAAAACTATCCATATAAATACACCACCAGGCGTAGAAAATGGAGTACATCTTAAAGTTCAAGGAGCAGGACATATCCCTTCAAGTAGAGCAATTCCCGGAGATCTGTATTTAGGAATTAGAATTGAAGAAAATAATCAATTTATTCGTCGTGGAAACGATCTTTTTACTCCAATTAGTCTGGATATTATTACAGCGATTTTGGGCGGAGAAATATCCGTTCCTACCTTAGATTATAAGACTGAAAAAGTAACTGAGAAAGAGTTGAAGATCCCCCCTGGGACTCAGCATGGCACGGAATTTAGAATTAAAAATAGAGGCGCCACATATCTCAGAGGAAAAGGTAAAGGAGACCAATACATAGTAATTACTATTGAAATTCCGAAAAAAGTTACTGAAGAACAGAGAACATTATTAGAAAAATTCAAAGATTTAAATTAATCCAACTACTCATTTTTAAGTCTATTTTGATTGGTAAGTGTGAGTTCAATAGCTTTTACTTCAGCTCTGGATTTTATTCTTGTGTTACGCTTTAAAAGTTCTAGAATTTTTTTTTCATTGTATCCCATATGATATAGTTGCTTAAAATTTTCAACTGCGCGTTCGTTGAGAAATATATACCGATTATTCAGAAACACTATTAACCATTTTTTCTTTTTCTGATTTTTAGATAACGATAATAGAATATTCCTAACATCGTCTAATGGACGCTCCAATTTATTAGAAATTTCTTTGTCGCTTATAGTTGGATATTCTCGAATTACTTTTAGAAGTCTTCTCTTAGAAGAAACTGAAATTAAAAAAGATACTAAGTATGCTACGAAAACTAAACTTGCCAAGAA
>JAGXNP010000029.1 GCA_019894885.1 Promethearchaeota archaeon
CTTTTGGTCATGAGGTATGTAAAATTTATCTTTTTGTTTAATAATGACTGTGTGGAAATATTCGGCTAATCCTAGAAAACCACGTATTACCGATTCATCTTCCTCAAAAACGAATTTTACCGAAACAATTGCGTTATTTAATTTAAATTTAACACTATCTTGAACTCTTTCATCCATCAAGGGAAGTTTTAATTCTGATGCAATTTCATACACTATTTTCATAAAATTTTCTTGTTTATTCATTTTACCACAATTTAAAAGTATTTTATAATTTTAACATAAATCTAATTTACGATATTAACCGCTTACTATTTTTAATTTATAATTAAATATTTCATTAAATTAACCAACTTGAGCATTAAATTAAAACAACTCTAAGATAAAACAATAAATTTCATATTTTATTTCTGTTTGAATATCTCATTTGATATTCAGGTCAATTTAAAGTCACAATTGCGATTAAAGGATATCAAATCATTTCTATATCTAATTTATTAAAAGGAATTAAGTTATTTATTTTTTTTGAAAAATAATAAATAGATTTAGACTTTGTTCTTAAAACTTTAAATAATTTAACTATCTAGTAACTATTCATGTAATTCTTCTTTTTTCCTTCCCAAGTTTTTCAATTTTTATTTCTCTTTTCCTCATTTTGTTATATTTTTAAAAGAGATTTTGGAAAGACCTAATAAATGAATTACTGATCTAATCGTAGGTATTTTTAAATAATTTAGGAGAACAAAGGTAAAGTAAAAAATAGGTTTTTTTATTTTAATCCCATTTAGGTTTCTTTACAGAACTATCGTCATCTTCGGTGTGAATTCTTTTTAGGTCAATATCAGAATAACCTGGTATGATATTAAGGAGTCTTCTCATCGAATTTTCAATATCTTTAGATGATGTAACAAATCGCCCAACTATTAAAATATCTGCTCCCATTTCTATAGCATAACTGGCTGTGTTTGGATCAATTCCTCCCGCGACAGCAACTAAAACGCGATCTCGTCCAGAAGCTAATTTATGGTCTTTATACAATTCCTTAATCTTAGGAATCGCTGCCCATCTTGCTTTTTGAGCTGCATCTGCAGTTGCGTCAAAAGCAAAATCTACTTCTAATTTCCCTACATCTAGGGTCTTTAAATCGGCTACGATGAATTTTTGTGGAGCTGATGAATTTATGTAGAGCTACAATGATGAGATTAAAGAAAAGAAAAATGGACGGAAAAGTAACATATTTATATCAAACATTCTAGATATATTTCATTACTAATCCAATGTGAAATTTATGCGAAAAAAAGTAGTTGTACTCGGAATAGTCCTAATATTTTTAACTACATCTTTAATTTTTAATAATAAGGAACAATATGACAAAAATACTCAAAAGAGTAAAATATTAAGCTCCAGTAATGGGATTCATCAAGAAACATTTGTGTTTGGAATACGAACTTTTCCTCAAGACATAGATCCTCATTCTGCGTCTGGTCATAATTCGTTTAACGTAATAAACCAAGTGTGTGAGAGATTATACGCATATAATACAAGTGACCCTGGTCTCGAAATACTACCCCAACTTGCTTCAGATTTTGGAATTTGGGAAATAAATCCAGATGGAACCGCAAACTATACAATATCTTTAAAATCAGGAATATTATTTCATGATGGGATGCCATTTAATGCAACAGCTGTAAAGTGGTCTTTTGATAGGTTAAAATATTTTATAGAAAACGGTTTTTGTCCATTTGTCGATATTTACAGATATTACGATACAGATTCATCGAGCTTTAAATATATCATTAATAGAACAGAGGTTTTGAATGAGAATACCATTAGATTTATACTCAATAAGCCTTATGTTGTATTTGAAGGATTATTAACATTTAGTGGGTCAAGTATTTTATCACCTTTATCTACTCCGCCCACAGAAGAAATCGATATAGCAACTGGTGAACTTGTCAGCACAGGTCCGTTTGTTTATGATGGTAATGAATTTGGTGTAGAGATTGTTTTTCATGCGTTTGAACAATATTGGAATGGAAAAGCAGATATTGAAGAAATGGTTTTTTCGGTTATATCTGACACAATATTAAGGCGTCAAGCGCTGTTAAATGGTGATGTGCATTTCTTAGATAACATAGATTCATCAAATATCCCTCTTTTTGAAGCTGACCCTAATGTTGTTCTAATCGATGAGGGAAAAACAGATTTCACTATTAGATACCTTGGTATGAACAATAATCAGATTAATTCTACATTCCGCGAAGCGATCTCTACTGCGATAAATTATTCATATATTCTCGATGAACTTCTGGAAGGGAGAGGTAAAAGGTTAAAATCACCAATCCCAGAAGGCTGGCCATATGCGGATGATTCATTACAGGTCGCAATTTATAATTTATCGCATGCTCGATATATAATGACAACCATGGGATTTGGGGTAGGATTCACAACTGATGCTCAATGGCAAGCCGCAACTTTTGCAACATTCAACTATACGTACGTCACTACAAATACATTCACATCAAAGATTTTCCCATTATTAAAGGTTAATCTATCACTAATTGGAATTGATGTGGTAGATGCAGGCGTATCTTCTATAGACTGGCTTAACCGATTACTTGAAATTGGTGGATATACTAGAGATTACTTGCAATTATATTGGACAGGTTGGATAGTGGAATATTTAGATCCCAACATAATTTTAAACCCATTATTTACCAATCGAACTCGTTCCTATAATGATTGTCAATATAATGGCTATCTTTCAGCAATGGAAGCTGGAAGAGATCCTTTCGATGTTTTTGATAATGTTCAATTATTAATGGAAGCAGCTTGGATTGAAACAGATGGAATGGCGAAAAATGCAATGTATCAAAGAATACAACAACTATTAGTCGAAGAAGACATGCCATGGGCATTTGGATTTGTTAGAAATCTTACACATGCTCATAGTGTTGAACTCACAGGGTTTCACCAAAATGGTTTAAATATATTATACTTTTATTCTTGTAATTGGAGTAAATATTATCCTAATGTAGATATTTATATAGATGATATAAATCCTAAATTTAATTGGAGCAAAACTGCTCTTGAGAACGATTGGTGCACAGGTTCAGGAACATGGGAAGACCCTTATATAATTCAAGACCTCATTTTTGATAACCAGAGTAAGCTTGGATATATATATATTGAGAATTCAAATGTCTATTTTCAAGTTAAAAATTGTACATTCTACGGGTCATTAAATGGGATAACACTATTGAACGTAAACAATTCTCAAATATTCAATAATACATTGTGGGGTTCCGATTTAATTTCTCAACATGGTATTCGGTTATCACTTAGTAATAATAATACAGTTTATGATTGTTCTATAAATGGAACTCAATTTGGAATACAATTAATGGAGAGTAATTACAGTAGAATTTTCGAAAATAATATTCAAAACTGTAGTTTTTGTGGCATTGCAAGTATGTCCAGTTCTTATAATCTGATTGCCGATAATTATCTCTTAAGAAATAATTATGGAATATTTGATACTGATGGATTTAATATCACAATAAGAGAAAACACTGTAGATGGGAGCTTATTTTATGGCATTGGAGCTTCTGTATCAAAAAATGATACAATCATTAGAAATATAGTTGTTAGAAGTGAATATATGGCTATTACTTTATACAGTTCTAATAATACTTTAATTCAATATAATAACTTGTCGAACAATATTGGTTATGGTATGGGTATTTATGGAAGTATTTATGGAGAATCTGATAATAATCAAGTATCTTATAATAAAATTTCTGACAATACCGATATAGGCATCGCTTTAAATAACATAACAAGCAATAATCTTTTCTTTAATAATGAATTACTCAATAATAGCTTAAACGCTCAAGATAAT
This sequence comes from Promethearchaeota archaeon, assembly GCA_019894885.1. Classification (GTDB taxonomy): domain Archaea; phylum Asgardarchaeota; class Lokiarchaeia; order Sigyniarchaeales; family SOKP01; genus SOKP01. Next base: position 3,899 of record JAGXNP010000029.1, read on the forward strand.
GGAATATTGAATCTATGGGATAATGGTGCTATTGGGAACTCTTGGGACGATTATTTAGGTACGGATGTAGACGACGATGGAATTGGAGATGTTCCTTATAGTATTGATGGAGAAGCTAATAGTTTCGATAATTACCCCATATTTGATGATGGTCCAGATGAAATTCCAGTTATATCAATTTACAATCCAGAGAATGATGATGTATTTGGTAAAAATGCACCTCCTTTTAATATACTAATTGAAACCTACAATCTAGATTCAAGTTGGTATACCTTAGATGGTGGAATAACTAATATATCCATCACTGGGTTCACAGGAACGATCAACCAAGATGAGTGGAATAAATTTAATAGTGAAACAATAACTATTCGGTTTTACGCAAATAATTCTAAAGGATTCTTAGGATTTTCTGAAATTACCGTTTATAAAGATATAACTGATCCTGAGATCACAGTTAATAACCCTGAAGTAGGAGAAACATTTGAGGCGTCTCCACCTATATATGATATAACAGTAAACGAGGAGAATCTTGATACTATATGGTATACTCTTGATGATGGGGCAACAAATATTACCATTTCTGAAAATACGGGTATAATTGATGAAACAGCATGGGATTCTCAACCAAATGGTTATATAACGATTAGATTTTATGCAAATGACACACTAGGAAATGTGGGTGCTTCATCACCGGTCATTATAACTAAAGATGCTCCACAAACGCCCCCAGGTAATATTTTTGCTATATTTCTACTATTTATAATAATAGGTGCCGCTGCTGCTATCGGAGTTATATTATTCCTATTGTACAGGAAATTTAGGACTTAAATAAACCTTTTTTTTGATTTTTGATTTTTGTAATTAGCTATTAATTAATTATTTTTATCAAAGAAAAAAATAGTATTTTAAGAAAATTTAATCCCATTTAGGCTTTTTGACTGAATTATCGTCATCTTCAGTGTGAATTCTCTTTAAGTCAATATCAGAATAGCCTGGTATGATATTGAGTAATCTCCTCATGGAATTTTCAATATCTTTAGATGATGTAACAAATCGCCCAACTATTAGAATATCTGCTCCCATCTCTAATGCATACTTAGCTGTATTTGGATCAATTCCTCCTGCAACAGCAACTAAAACGCGATCTCGTCCAGAGGCTAATTTTTGATCTTTATATAATTCCTTGATCTTAGGAATTGCAGCCCATCTTGTTTTTTGAGCAGCATCTGAGGATTCTGAACCAGTAGCTTGTTCCACATCAATTGCTCGATGTAAAATGACAACATTAGGGACTTGTTTTAGTTTACTCAATTTTGTTATAGGATCATCGACTTCCATGGTGTCGACAAACCCATAAATCCCCATACGATTAGCTTCTAAAAGGAATTTATCAATAGATGAGGGCGCCGCTAAGCCACTTACAACTACAGCATCTGCAGTCGCGTCAAATGCAAAATCTACTTCTAATTTCCCTACATCCAAGGTTTTTAGATCTGCTACAATAAATTTTTGAGGTGCTAATTCTCTTACTCTTTTTATTGCTTCCATACCATATTTCTTGAGAAATGGTGTTCCAATTTCTAAGATAATTCTGTCACTTTTTGGTAATTGCTTTACCACTTTCATATGATGTTCTATATTTGGGTGATCCATAGCAACTTGTACATATGGGGGTCTCCAGAGCCTTGGTACTCTGATTCCAGCAACAGGGTGTTTTGCTCGATCTTTATCGTAGAAAATTTTCTCAATTGGTGGGTAATTCATTAAAGCTCTTTTAATGGCTAATTTTGTTGCACTATAGTTATATTGGTAGATTTTCCTATAATCCTTTGCGTCGGGGTGAATAAAGACACTCACAATAAGTAACCATTCATCTAGTTTATTCATAGGAATTATATTTTCTTCTACTGCATCGGCTATTGCTTTAGCAACGGCAGCTTGAGCCGGTCCAAAAATCTTATTTGCTTCTTCCATTTTTGAGACAGTTACTTTTGGTATAACAAGACTAATGGGTTTTGTAAGAAGATTTGGTCTTATGCATGCTAGAAGCCCCCCATGACCTATTGATGGAGAACTAAGTGCATTTGCAAAAGATATTCCTACGGGACCATCTTTAGAACCAATTATTAAATCAATATGTGCTAAGTTTTCTTCAGCACCTAAAAGGGCTTCCCCTATAAAGTAATCACTTTTAGCCATAATAATTATAGCACCTAATTTTTATTTATTTTTTTATGTGTTTTAGATATTATAAATTATTTCTTAACTACACTAAATTAGAGTAAATTCTCAGTTATTAAAATTATCCTTCTCTCCTTATTAAAAAGATTTAGTGTAGATAATTATATATATTAAAATTGTTATATACCTTAAAGAATGCTCTTTAGTATTCTTCTATAGAGGTGGGAAAATAAAATATGTCATATTCCTTATCAAAAGAGAGATTTCCTAAGAAACCGGATGTAGCGTATGTATCAGAAATTTGCAGGAAAGATTTTAAAAGATTTAAAGATAATGGGGGAACAGTATTATTTGAACATCTTAGTTCATTAATCAAAGATCTTGAGACGAAAGGGATCAAAACTGACTTATATACCAAACAAAAAGATACTTTGGAAAGTGTAAGTGATCTGATTAAAATGGGTGCAGAAGATGTGGCTTTTACTCAGTTTACTAAAGCATTTCCGTATTGCCTACCCCATCGATCCATATTTTAGTGCCTTTTAAAGAATTGTTCTATATCCTTCGCAATTTTAAAAAGTTTTTCAAGTTTCTGAACTGATAAATCAGAAGTTCCAAAAATTATATGTTGACAATCGTATTTAGTAAAATTAAATTCAATTATATTGATATTAAAACTTTCTCTCTCATCCCATAAACGGGATCCCGGATACGGAGTAGCAACAAAGTAGTTTATTTTGTCATTATTATCTAATGGTAACTCTTTAATGAAATCTAGAGTTTCGTGAAAAGTAAGCTCAGTTTCTCCAGGTAGTCCTAAGACAAAATAAGCCTGTACGGGGATATTTACAGCTTTCAAATGGTTTATTCCTGTAATTACTTGATTAGGATCTTGGTACTTCATATTGTTTTTCAACACTTTTAAGCTGGCAGATTCAATTCCAGTTGCAATTAATTTACACCCTGCTTCTTTTAATAAACTTGCGTCCTCAGCAGTTATGCTATCGACTCGTAATTCACAACCCCATTGAATTTTAATCTCGTTGTCGATAAACAATCTGCAAAAGCCGTGGAAAAATTGTTTATCTATGTTTATGTTATCGTAAAAGTTGATATAGTTGTACGTTTGATAAGAAATTATATCTCTGATTTCAGATAAAATTGAATCCAAACTCCTTATCCTAGTTTTTGGAAATAATTTTTGCCTAGAACAGAATGAGCAGGCGTTGGGGCATCCCCTATTGATTATCACGCTTGCAGCCCTATAGTAAAAGTTATCCTGGGACAGAAGGTATCTTGACGGTAATGGAATTGTTTCTATATCAATAGGTTTTGGAAGTCCCGTGAATAAAACATTTCCTTCTAAATTCCTATAGGCTAAACCCTTAATTGTATCTAATTCTCTTTCGAAAGCTTGAAAGCTCATTTTATTGTTTTTATCTCTTATTATAAGATTTGTCAATTCAAGGAAAGATGTTTCCGATTCGCCTACACATATAAAATCGATAACGGGTTCAGTTTTAAGGATTTCTTCATATTGAAATGAAACATGAGGTCCTCCAAGAACTAGAATCTTTTCTGTATTAGATTTTTTTATCAATTCAGCAATCTGCTTAGCCAGATAAAAGGTATTAGTCAGCGATGTTATCCCAATTATTTTATATTGTTCGATTTTTTCAATAATAATTTTATTTAGTTCCTCAGGCTCTAGACCATAATATTGTTCTAAATCTAAAATTTCTACGGGAATGTTATTTTGATCTAGAATCGCTGCTAAATATAAAATTCCCAAATTTGGTTCTCTAAAAAACTCAGATTGAAATTCTGTAGGTTTAGTAGTTTTTGGATTTATTAAAAGAATCATGTTAATTATTTATGATTAGATTAATTATTTTTGGTCTTATTTTCTTCTCCGACTTTTTCATCAAGATTACTACTTTCTTCCTCTAACTCAACATCTTGCAGTGAATCTGGAATTTGGAAAGCTGCCATCAATGTTTCCATGACTCCTTTGTTACTTATTTTATCTTCGTGAATAACTGGAGATTTGATGCGAAGAGAAGGAAAATTTTCATAGCTATTGACATAAAGTTCAATCCCTTGAATTGTTCTGTTTCTTACAATTATTCGGGTTGAGTAATTCCGGTCATTAAAGAACGTAAAACCATTATTTAACCTACCCATTTTCACTAAATTAGTTGAATATTGCTCCTCTTTGAGTATTGCTTCTGGAGTATCTTCTTCGGAGTAAATATTACCTGCTATGATGAGAAAAATTCTTTTTATATCTTCCGGTTGAGCATAAGAATTAATATTTTCCATAGCTTTATTTAACCGGGGATTGTGAATAATTATATCCCCTACAGTTCCATCAATAACGGCTTCGGAGAAATCTTCTTTGCCAATAGATTGTGCTCTACCCGGTGCGACGGATTGTACCATTACTTCTTGAAATTTGGGATCCTCTGTAGAATACATATTTAGGGGATATACTCGATAAAAAAGTTTTAATTGTTTACGGAGCATACCCGCTAAGATCCCACCATAAATTTGAAGCTTGAAGGGGCTATTTCGCCCGTTATGTGTCCATATTCTTTTTTTATTGTGATCAATGAGTAAGTAAACCTTTCGATTATTCATAATATTAATTACTTCTCCTACTACAGAAACATCGTCTATCTCTATAGTCACAAAGAATGGGAACTCCCTCACTTCTAGTACTTCAAAAATCTGCGTCATATAGATAAATTCCAATTTAGGTTTATATTTTTAATAGGAGGTGATCTTTAAAATAAATTGTATTTTTTTTTGTAAATTAATAATTTGTGTTTTAAAACACATTAAACATAAAATTTTTAAATTTTAGGATATTACTCATAGTAATTTCCTTTTTATATGTTCGATAACAATGAGTTCAGAGAAAAGAGTATACAAACTTAACATTTCTGGTGGAAACACAGGTCCCGGAAAAGGCTTATCAAAGCTAATTGAAATAGATGAGAAGAAATCACGCCTTTTTGAGGGGAAGAAAATTGGTGAATCAATAAATGGCGGTCTAATTGGATTTCCGAACTACGAGTTCACGATCCAGGGAGGTTCAGACGCTAGCGGTTTCCCAATGAGAAAGGACGTTCACGGTCCCGTAAAGAAAAGGATTCTCGTTTCAAAAAGAGGGATCGGGTATAAACCTAAAAGAAAAGGACAAAAGCGAAGAAAAACTGTTAGGGGCAACGAGATTACTTTTGATATGACACTGATCAACCTTAAAGTTTTAAAATACGGGGAAACTGAACTTTTTAAAACAGCAGAGGAATAGAACCTATATTTAACAAAGTGAGATGACACTTCTATGGTTAAAGTAAAAAAATGCTCTTTTTGTGGCTATGATATCCCAATCGGCAAAGGACACATGTATATCAAAAAAGATGGGACAATCTTTACCTTTTGCACTCATAAATGTAGAACTGCTTTGTTGGTTCAAAAACGAAACCCGCGTAAAGTACGATGGACAGCGCTCTATGGGAAAGAATAATATAAGTATAATTAGATACTTATTATAATTCTAAATTATAACTCTAAATAAAGCTATAATTCAATTTTAAAAAAAGGTAGCTAATTTAATGAAAGTGTTAATTATTTTTTATACAAAACATGGAAACACTCAAAAGGTTGCTGAATTAATTGCTGATGGAATTAACTCAGTTGAAGGCAACGAAACAGAGGTTGTGAATGTAAAAGATTTTGATCTTAACGAAATTAAGACTTACGATTTAATATTAATTGGATCTCCAAACCATGGGGGAAGACATACAAAGAGTATTAAGAAATTTATAAGCAATCTTTCCAGTATTAGCGTAAAAGTCAATTCCTTTGCTGTTTTTGACACTTACATGAAAAGCGACTTTGAAAAAGCTGTTAAGAAGATGGAAAAGCAAATTATTGAAAATTTACCAAATTCAACCATGGCTCTTCCTGGGTTATCAATAAAAGTTGGTGGAATGAAAGGTCCGATTGTAGAAGAAGTTTTATCAAAATGTAAAGAATATGGAATTAAGTTGGCTAAGAAAAGGTAAAGAACATCCTTTAAAGCTAATAATTCTAATATCTGTTCTTTTTTTTTAAATTACTGTAATCGTGGGAACCTTAGAAGATCGTCTATTAAGTCCACATGTCCAACAATCATGCGTTGGCAGCAGAATCTTTCGATACCTAACTTTTTAAAAGCCTCCTTTGCGGGTTCGCCTTTTTCTATTAGCTCTAAATAGGGTTTATAGCAATTGGCGATAAGTTTTCCGCATGAGAAGCAGCGAATTGGGATAATCATTATAGGTTGTTAAAGGAAGTATTCTAAAAAAATTTTACTGTTATTCCAAACCAAAAATTTTATTTTATATCCGTTATTAAATACAACATTAAAATCGATGATTTATGATAATATATTAAGAATATATATTGGAAAGAGAAAAAAATGAGCTATATAAAATTTAAAATTCCTGACGCGTTAAAAAACGACATTAAGAATTTATTAAGCACAATTTCCGGTACACGAGATTCGAAACTAAGGAAAGGGATGAATGAAACAACCAAGTCAATTGAGAGGAGTCTCGCGAAACTCGTTATCATGGCAGAAGATGTTAGTCCACCAGAAATTTTGTTTCACATTCCTTTGTTGTGCGAAGAAAAGTCAATTCCATATTGCTATGTATCTACGAAAAAAGAATTAGGAAATTCAGCCCGGATTAATGTAGCTTCTTCTGCCATCACAATTGAGAATGTAGGAACTGGAAACGATCGAGCTTTAGATGATATTTTAAAGAAGTTAGAGGCATTAAAAAAATAATCTGGTGAATGATCTTAGCAAAAATAGATAAGTCAAAAGGAAGAGAAACACATGATTATTCAATTCCCGCTGAAGTTCTTCAAATCGTTGGTAGAACGGGATTAACCGGTGAGATCAGCCAAATTAAGGTAAGGATTCTTGAAGGTCCTGATCGAAATCGAATTCTTACGAGAAATGTTAAGGGTCCAATACAAATTAGCGATATCGTGATCTTACGAGAAGTAGAACGAGAAGCGCGAAAAATTCGTAAAAGAAGATAATTTTTTTTATACTATTTCTTTTTTAATCGTCAAAGAATCCTAATAATTGCATATTTTTATATTCCGTATGAAAGAACTCCCTAAGAGCAATTCTGATTGCCTCTGAGCGGCTGGGAACGATTTTCAGTTCAATTAATTTTTTAATATTTGCGTCATATATGTCAGGAATATTGATGGTAATATTTTGCATGGCAGGTCTTTTCTCTTTCTGGGGATTCGGCAAAATTAAATTCACTAAAGTTATTAATTTTCAAAATGTGGTTCAGAAAAGTGTAATAACTAGTAAGAAAAGTTATTTTATATTATTGACCCTTAACTAAATCAAACTTTTTGATAATAAATTATAAGTTAAACTCGTATATAAAATTATCTCTCTATATTTAGAGGCTTTTAAAGTTCCCTATATCAGATGTAAATAATTTTGATGTCTTTATCTTTTAAATGAACATTTAATGTTATTAATTTAAGGTCGATTGAAAAAATTTTATTTTTATAATCTATCTTCTTTTTTTACATATCGGCCTCTCGTTTCAATTACTAATATATTCTTTAGAATATCTCTACATTCAGAATTTTTCTCTATCCCATATCCCTCGCTATATCCTTCAAGAAAGGCGTCAAAACAGATGGTAAAATCGCTTCCATGGGATGAGAGCAAAACTCTCTTAAATAAATGCAGGTCAGTACTTTTATCTTCTATTGAATCAGAGTAGTCGTGTAAACCAAAATCAACGATAAATAAATCTTGAGTGGGGGTTAGAATCATGTTACTTGTAGTGATATCACCATGAATGTGACCATTTTTATGCAAATACGCTATAGATTTTCCTATTTCTCTTAAGAATTGCACTTTCTTTGAAGTAGTTAACGAATCTAAAATCTCCTTTAATTTTTCACCTTTTATATATTTCATTACAATTGTCGCGTTTTCAACATCAATTTCGTACACAGGGGGAACTAACACCCCATAATTTTTGACTCTGATTAACGCTTTAGCTTCGTTAAGAGTTCGATTATAGCGGAGAAGCTTGTCGATTTGTTCTATGCGATATCCTTTAGGAATTCGCTTTTTAAAAATAGCTTCCTTTCCAAACCAAGAACCATAATAAAGACTAGCTTCTGCTCCCTTGTGAATGAGTTTTTCAACAATAATATTGTTCGACAATTTAATACAACACCTAAGATCTCCACGGAATTGTTATTTGATCCATTCGTTCTTTCGGGTTTATCTGGGTTTCTGAGATGTTATTCCCTCCAATAGACTTATACCTCAAAATACCCGTCCACGCAATCATAGCTCCATTATCTCCTGCGTATTTTAGGGGGACAACCTCAAATCTTACAGCATGCTCTCGACTGATGTATTTAATCATTTCTTGTAATCGTTTATTAGCAGCCACTCCGCCTGTTAACAAGATTTCACTTTTTCCCGTGTGAGCTAAAGCTCTTTCGGTCACTTCAGTAAGCATGGCAAACGCTGTTTCTTGAAGCGAATTAGCAACATCATACAGGGTATATTTATTTTCATAATCTTTTGATTCAATTAACCTTTTAGCTGCAGAATAGAGCCCAGAAAAGGATAAGTCCATACCTTTTACAACGTACGGCAAGTGTAAGTAGTTATCTGACTCACGAGCTAATGCTTCAACTTTAGGGCCACCAGGATGGGGTATCCCAACATCACGAGCAAATGAATCTATTAAATTACCGATGGGGATATCTAACGTTTCTCCAAAAATTTGATAACGACCAGACTCATAAGCACTAACTATCGTATTTCCTCCTGAAACATATAACGTGAGGGGGTCTTCTATTTTGCTCAAAAATCGTCCGATTTCAATATGAGCGATACAATGATTTACAGCAACTATCGGTATTCCTAATAGTTGACTAAGCATTCTCGCAACATGAGCCCCTATTTTTAGAATTGGTCCTAAACCAGGACTTTTACTGAATGCTATAAGATCAATTTCTTTAATTGAAATAGAAGCGTCATCTAAAGCTTTATTGATTATTTGCATAAAATTGCTCAGATGTTGTTCCTTTACTAATATTGGGTGAATTCCTCCCTTTTCAGGAATAAACATGTCGTTCACTAAACTGAGAACTTTTCCACTGAATTCTACTATTCCAACACTCCAGGTGTGTGCCGTGGATTCAATTCCAAGGGTTAGATTATTCTTCAAATTCATAAATTTCGCCTAAAATGCATAGAGTTATGTTGATAAGTGCAATAAAAGAAACGATGAAAGAGAAAGAAAAAGTAACGCTGTGTATATTTAGGTTGACTTAGTACGCTTTCGAGGCGATCTTCCAGTTCGAGCGACGGTAGATGCTCCTTTTTTTCCTTTCCTTTTAAAAACAGTGTATCCACAATTCCCGCATGAAGATCTATCGTAATGATCAGCGAGAAAATACGATGGCCCGCACTTGGGACACTCACGATGAGTCCTTACTAATTTACCATCTTCAAATTTATAGTATTTTGATGCGTTTGTCATAGTTATTCATTTTTTTATAAGTATTTTTAATCATATTCAAATAGGTGATTAAATTGTTCTTTCCTCTTCTTTAACTTGTAAATCTCTGATCGAGTATCTTTTGGTAAATTCCTTACTTGAATGTGGAAAGGCTCATAGAATTGAAGCTCTTTAGATTCTTGATAGATATTTGCTAAACCAATATCGTACGAACTCCCGAATTGAGTTTGTATTTTTCTAATGATAGTGTACTTTTCCTTTGCGTTTTTCATAGCTGCAATTTTCTTTTTAACTTCTAACCTATTAGGTGTACTGGCATCGAGGTGATCGATTCTAAATTTGACTTCAGTACGATCGATTACCGGGTTTTTCTTCTCTTCTAAAATTTCAATATTAAACGACATTTCGAGTCTTTTAACAACAGTTTTTCTCAGTTAATCAGTTAATTTAAAGATAATTCTGAGTTATAAAAGAATAAAAGAATATTAAAAAATAAAATTTTGCTTTTTTATTAGGAAACAATGGTTGAATATAAAAGGTTTGCTACGAAAGCAAGAGTCTTAATACTTATCGAAATAATTTTAATAATTTTTATGCTCATTATTTTTCTGACCCTAGGAAATATACTAGTTGGAATCTACGCTTGGATATTTATAATTAGCTTATTATTATGGGCATTGTTATTTATTATAACGGTGAAACTCTACATAAAAACAAAGAGAATAAAAACGGAGTAAAAAAAATGAATGAAAATTTAAAGATTCCACCGAATGAAAGACACAAGTTCTCCCAACCGTTAGGCAAATTATACGCAGGAACCCGAGAAGAAACGATTATTGAAGTAGAAAAAGCCATAAGAGAATATCTAAAGAAAGGGTTTGAAGTATCAGTTTATTTAGTAGGTGATATAGTAACACAAGATTTCCTCGCAAATGACTTTTTAAAACCCTTTATATCGCTCTGCATTGTAGACGAAAAAACTCAAAGAAACCATATTGAGATTGAGATTGAAGATTTTTTTGAGGAAATTATTGAATTTGAAAACACCGAGGGAGGGATAAAGAGAGAAAGCTTTACGCTTTTAGAAGACATAGTTAAATCCAAAAAGAGAACCCTTTTGAGAGTTATCGAAGGAGAAGAGGATATGCTCGTCTTACCCCTAGTTTTAAAAATTCTTCTCAACGATCAAATAAAGAACCTAGTCTTTTACGGTCAACCACCTGTCACTGATTCAAAGAAAACGATCCCAGAAGGAATCGTTATGGTTGATGTTGAAAAAAGAATTCAAAAAGTAGTAGATAAATTCGTAAGAATGATGATGTAATATTTAATAGACAAAAAGTATTCACATACAAGTCTAATTTAGCGAACTCTTAAAGCATATTTTCCAGGAAAATGAATTTTAAGATAACTCGCCATTTCTGAGTTAGTTGGGTCAATTATTATGACTTCACCTGTATAATCGTCACTAAGACTATGTGTTTTACATTTTGGACAAACCGTCTGATTTTTGGTCATCAGGTGGCAATTTTTACATGCCTTTTCAAGTTTTTTCATTATTTATTCCTCTTAATTTGTTTTTGCTTAATCGTTATTCCTCGATGACTTCCTCATCCTTTGAAGCTTTTAACTTTTTAGCCTCGATACTTGCATATTCTTCTTCAACATCAGCTTCAATCCAATCGAGTTTTCCTAAAAATTTCTGCCTCATCGTTAAACCAAGTTTACCGCTACGCCCAGTACCTAAGGAAACTGCGATCACTTTAGCTCTTACTTCATTATTGACTTCAAGTATTTTACCAGTCTCTTTGCCTATAAATCGATTTCCTACTTGTTCATACGATATATAATCGTCACAAATTTGGGAAACATGAACTAATCCATCTAATGGCCCAAGTCGGCAAAAAGCTCCAAAATCAACTAATTCTACGACTTCTCCCTCTATCACCTCACCAAGATTTGGTTTAAATGAGAGGATGGTAAAATCAGCTTGGTGGAAAGTGTTAGCGTTTCCAGGAATGATGATCCCAGGCCCTACATCAAGTACATCAACGATCGCAATAATAAATCCATAATCTCTTGTAATTATACCCTCGTATTCCTCGCTAAGAATAATTCTTGCGCTATTCCTCTTAGGTTGATTGAAAAGGAACGGAGGTATTTCTACTTTGGTACTTATATGAAAAACATGAAAAATAATTATACACCCATAAAGAAGATGATTATTAGTATTGTTTAAAATTAAGCATAAAATTAATAATTTGTGGTTTTAACTAATTAAAATATAATATTTTGAAGGTATTAGGCTTGAATAGAGATAGAAGATTATTTAAATCAACTGAGCTATTTTTTCGCATGTCCTCCTGCAATCTAACAGGATTAACCCAAGCCGAACTTCCTTAGTTGTAGAAACGGTCAAAACCGCGTTTGGACCTGCTTGCATAACAAGAAGGTATCCTTCACTTCCCTTTATGTAAAGCTGATCAAAGTCACCTTTTCCCATCTCTATAATTGCTCTTTCGGATAAGGAGAGTAAAGCAGCAGTCATGGCAGCTATGCGTGTCTCATCTACTCCTTGAGGGAGTGCAGAGGCAATAGGAAGTCCTTCAGCAGATACAATTGCGGCAGATTTTACTTCTGGAATTGCTCCAAGTAATTTTTTCAAAAGATCATCTAAGGTATCGACAGATTCCATTACTGACAATTTCTCCTTCTCTGTAAATATTGATTTTTATTAGATAAATATAATATAATAGAATACAATTGAGATTATTTAAGGCTTATAATTTAAATAGATTTATAGTATTTATTTATTTTTTTTTTTACTCGTTATGTATATAAAAATCTTGGATATTATTGGTTTAATAAAGTTTATAATATGTAGATAAAGATATGCGCTTTGCTATACCTTTAATATAGACCTAGTGTTATAATTTTATCGTTAAATAGCTTTAAAACCTTTAGTTATTTCAATCAATATCACTATATTCTCTGGTGTAATAGCAGCATCTATAAGTTGGGTTGAACTAATTACAAAGAGTATGTTTATCTGCCTTGCTTGTGAAAATAATGGTATTAGATATTTTTTAACATCTTAGAGATCATTTCAAACCAATCAAGTTAATAATATGATAATCTTTTCCAAATAATGTGTAAATTTTAGTATTCGACTTGACCTTAGAACTTCGAATTAATTTGTTCACAAACGCAGATTCGGGATATCCCGTACAATATACGGAACGGTTATAGGTTGTATTTTTGATAAAAAATCTAACAAAATATTCATATTAATTTATGTTGTTAGTAGGTTATTTGTTTTCTTCCTTTATAACATAGCGAAACACACAACGGTTAGCTCCGGTATCATGTCGAGATTCGAGAATAAGTTTCACATCAGGATTGTATCCTTCAAGAATTTTATAATCTACATATTTGCAATAAATTTTTGCATATTCATCTAGGTTCCATTCTTTAGCAGCATTAATAAACGTACAATGTTTAACTTTGACTACGAAATCGTCATTAGGTGTGCTACTGATAGGGCGAAAGTTTTCAAAAGAGTCAATATCCGTATAAATCAACCAATTCTTTAACGATAACGATTTTTTTTCTTCTTTCACTTTTTCTGCTATTCGCTTACCTCGTTCAAGTCCAAATTCTTCAATTGCATCTTTAAGAAGAGCTTCGCCTTCTTCGGGGCCTAATTTCGTAATAACATGTTTTGCTATCATGGCAAATAATTGGCCCGCTAATCCAAATCCAGGAGTGAGGTATTTATTACCAAGTTCCTTTTTTTTGTCGAGGACATCCCCCAAGTATTGAAAATCTAAGCCCTCGGTTTTTTCTTTCTTTAAATCATCCATATTCATCAAAATATACGATTAATATTTGTTAATATTTTAATATAATAAACCAAATAATAATTATTTAATAGTTAATTATAAAAATAATTAAAATGACCAATTAAATTGCTATCATGGATTATTGGGTTTTTGTAGAGAATCTTTATAACACAACTTTTACGCTATTTTTCTTCGTTCTAATGAGCTTGATGTATTATATTGGAGTGAAGGGTTATAGAGCCAAAAATTCGTATGGTGGAATTTCCTCAATTCTATGTGGTATATGCTTCTTATTTTTTGGATATTACAATTCGCTAGTTGGATTTTTTACCTATCCTTATATGGGATTTATGGTGTGGTGGATTGGAATGATTCTTGTGGCAAACCTTATCTTTACAACTATTATTAGGGTTGTTATTAAGAGAATGCAGAGAGAAACAGATAATGGTGAGATTGGGTTAAAAATTGAATCGATCTTAAGAAGATATATCAGTAGAATGACTCAAGAAAATCCCTATAAAGATGATATCCCTTTTAAAATGGAGTTAATTCGAAAAAGTTTCCATCTATCAGGTTTATTATTACTTATTGCGTTCTTTGGATTTCTATCATTACCTCCAGTGAACTCCTTGATTAATGACGGTATCATCACCATGATTCAGCAGCTTGAGCCCCAATATAATTTAATATGGGGGGAAATTTCTAATTATCCTTTTGGATTTGAAGATTTTCAGGCAGTAGTTGAGCTTACTATGTTTGCGCTAATTGGTACTTTGGCGTTTGTTATTGTATCAGATATAATTCGAATCGTTTGGGGACCTGAATATTCAATTTTTAATTTTTTAACGAAATCTATGTTGAGAAACAAAGAAAAGAACGCAGCGGGACCACAAATTTACATCATTACGGGTTTTATCTTTTCCTATATGTTATATATGGCTGGAGTCATTCACATTTTCGTTTTTTTTGCTGGAATCCTTATAGCGTGTTTAGCTGACGCTTCTGCCGCAATAATTGGAAAAAAATATGGAAAACATAAAATTATACTTAGAAATGGAGAAGCAAAATCTGTAGAGGGTTTTGTTGCGGGCGTTGTAGTCGCTTATATTATTGGTTTTGTGTTTGTAGGGCCAGTATATGCTTTAATGGGCGCTTTAATTTTCTTTTTAACTGACTATTTACCAGCTGTTACAGCAGATAACATATTGAATCCTATATTTATACCGATAGCTATACAATTCCTCGTATTTCTATTAGGATTACCTATTGGATGGTTTTAAACAAATCATACATCACCCAGGAGAGAATGCTTTACTAATTTACAATGCGAAAATTAATTGAACAGCTTAAAGATATCGAGCTAGCGATTTTTGACTTAGATGGAGTTATATACAGAGGAGATAAGCTAATATCTGACAGCGCTAAAGTGATTACAGCATTAAAAGAACTTAAAGTTAAAGTTATCTATAATTCCAATAATTCCACAGTTACCAGGCAAATGTATGTCAACCGTCTTATAGGGTTTAACATTGAAAGTGATATTTTAGATTTTTATACAAGCGCTTCGATCACAGCAAGTGAAATTACGAAGGTAAAGCAGAATGCAACAGTATATGTAATTGGAGAAATAGGATTGAAAGAAGAACTAAAAAGTTGTGGCCATGAGGTCGTTAACGCGGAATCGAATCACAAGATAGTTGACTTCGTGATTGTTGGTCTGGATAGAGACTTTACTTACGTAAAGCTAGCTTTCGCTCAGAGGTGTATTTTAGAAGGAATCGCTAAATTTTACGCTACTAATGCAGATGCTTCCTTGCCTGTGGCGACACGTTTACTACCAGGTGCAGGTGTGATGGTGAACGCTGTTGAAACCTGTACTGACCAAAAACCCGTCAAGATTTTTGGGAAACCAAACCCTGAAGGGATTCAATCGATATTAAAGGACACAAATTCGAATCCTAGCCGTTCTGTTATCTTTGGAGATCGCTTAAACACAGATATATTAGCGGGTAATCGCGCAGGTATTAATACGGCTCTCGTATTAACGGGTGTGACAAAAGCATCTGATGTTAAAAAATTGCGGGGAGATAAGGATTGTTCTCCAGAAGCAGAAATAGGAATGATTCCTAATATTGTAATAAATTCGCTGAAAGATATATTTATACCTTGAGTATTATAATCCGGCTCTGCGAAGCATCAATTTAGCAATTTCATTGAAAATGTCTTCGATATTTCTTCCATCTTTTGCAGAACATTCAATATACCCGTATAACTTATGATATTTTGCCATATCAAACGCTTCTTTGCTTGGAACTGCTCGTTTAAAGCTTAAATCTAATTTTCCACCGACCATAATTATCGGTAAAGGTTTATCTTTGGCTCCAATAAAGCCGTTTTTAAAGATATTAATCCAATCAGGAAAATTTTTCAAGCTAGAATACCTTGTTATGTCATACATAAAAATTCCTCCTGATGCACCTAAAACATAGCTCGGTAATAGGAACCTAAATCGATTTTCTCCAGCAAAGTCCCAAATTTGAAGTAGAATGTTTTTACCATCGACTTCTATTTTTTTAACATGGAAATCGACACCAATCGTGATTGTTTGATCGCTCTTAAAAACACCAGTAAGATATCTACCTAGCAATGTAGTCTTACCTACTCCACCATCTCCGAATAAGCAAACTTTAAACATTACATCGGTTTCTCTTTCGTCTCTTTTATCGTCCAAGTTTTGGTCTTCCTCGAGCGTTATTAACTTATGCAAATGATCGATTTTCCATACAATTTTGTTAAAATAGTATTTAAAAGTATAATTATAATAATAATAAAAGTCAATTATTAAAATATTAATTGTTTACGAAACATATTTTAACAAATTCTTTAAAGCTTTGGATAGTAATAATTAGTATCGTTTTTGTCGTTGAAGTCACATTTTAATTGAGTAGATTATTTTTAAATATAGGGGATATTATGTCTACGAAAATAAGCATTGTAAACATAAAGAATTACAATTCCATTCCTGATGCTATTAAAGCGGGGATCTCATTGATAGTCGATACCCTTCCCTTTGATATTCGTGAATGTAAGAACATTCTTTTAAAACCTAACTTGTTAAGAGCCACAAAAGATGCGTGTACTCAACCAGTATTCGTTGAAGCTGTTTTGAAATATTTAAAAGATATCGGAGTTGAAAACAAAAACATTAATATTGGGGATTCTCCTGGTCAAATAAAGATCTCAGCTCAAACGATAGCAAAAAAAATTGGGTTATACGAAGTATGCGAAGAAGCGGAAGTCAAATTTATTAATTTTGAGCACGACATTCCTGTTCATGAAGATATTGATGGTTCAATAAGGATCAAGGATTACTATGTATCAAAACCTGTAAAAGATTGCAATTTATTAATAAATTTACCAAAGTTAAAAACTCATGGAGAAGCGACAATAACGGGAGCAATTAAAAATTATTGGGGCGTTATTCCTGGTGGTCTTAAAGCAAAATATCATTTAGTAGGAAGAACACCTGATAAATTTGGTGAAGCTCTTGCCGATAATTTTTCTTGGATTGTAAAAAATAAACCCAACCGCTTAATCATCTACGATTGCGTTAGAGTTATGGATGGTCCAATGGGACCTGTTTCTGGACCTATGAAGCAATGGGACTTAATTTTAGTAGGGACAGATGAACTAGCGTTGGATGTTGTAGCGTTAGAGATAGGTAAATTTAAAGGCCTTAAATATGTTCCTCATTTAAAAAATGCTTATGAGAGAGGTTTAGGTATAGGAGATCTAGATCATATAGAAATTTTAGGACTTTCCTTAGAAGAAGCGAGAAACTCTACTCCAAAATTTAAAGTCCCTGGAAAACTCATGACTAGTTTCGCTAGTTTCATCACCAGAAGCATAGTTTATAAAGTAACAAAAAAAATTCCAATTCTAAAGAAAAAATTATGTATACAATGTGGGCATTGTTCTGAAGTATGCCCTGCAAACGCTATTAATTTTATAAGTGGAGAGTATCCCGAATTTTTGAAAAGAGCATGTATCTCTTGTCTTTGTTGTATGGAAATGTGTCCTCAAGAAGCAATCAAACCCAAACTGCGAGGATTTGGTGGACTTTTTCATTCGTACTAAATTACACCTCACTATAAAGATTAAAGTAATTTTTTAGAAATAAATAATTAGAAAGTCTCGTATTTTGAATCGAATTTACTTGAACGAATTCATTTGGAGCGTGTGCATATCCTCCAATACCTAAACCGCCAACTATAAAGTTCAATCCCAATTGGCTTTGTATCTGACTTAGTGGAGCTGCCGCTGCGCTAATCGGCCAAATCTGGGTAGTAAATCCGAGCTCTTTAAAACTCTCTACAAGACTTTTTACTAAAATTGAATCCTCTCTAACTTTTGATCTATCATAGCCCATGTTTTGAATAATTTCAAAGCTGGATTTTAAATTTCTCGTTAAATCATTAACTTTCTTTTTAATTTCTTCAAAAATCAAATTTACTGATACATCGTGAGCAAATCTAATGTCAATATTACACTCTGCCTTGTTAGCTACCATATTTTTTACTCCATTTTCCAAATAACCAGATTTTAAAGTAGAGATATTAAAAGTTGGATTAAATAAGTAATCAATAAAATTCAACTTAGAATCATCTTTAAGAGTTTGTCTAATTCCTGCTTTTTCTTTTATTATTCCTAAATCAATACTTTCCAATAAATCCTCTATAATTTTGTTCTCCTTTTTTGTCATCTTGTAAGGAACGCTTAATGATTTAATTTTAAACTTATTTTCAGAATGAATACCATTAAGTACGAATATCAAATCTTGAGCAGGATTAGGTATCATCGAACTAAAGGCAGAGTGGGATTCTGCATTTGATGAAGAAACTTTAATGGTTAAAGATAAAATACCTTTATAACCAAGCTTTAAAACCGAAATTCCATCCAAATCTTGTTTTATAGAAGGATAATATGCGTCTATGCACGAATTAAACATATTCTTTTTTATTTTAAGAGTATTTAATAGAGTAGGTGAACCTAGTTCTTCTTCCCCGTCTATTAAAAGCAATAATGATATAGGAAGCTTTTCTTCTTCTTTTAAAAGTTTCACCACATTTAAAAAACATAATAAAGGAGTTTTTGAATTGTATCCTCCCCTAGCAATAATAACCTTGTCTAATTTATCTAAAGGCTTTGGTAAATCAGAAAATTCCGCTCCAAAAGGATTCTTGATCCATTCTTTCTCTTTACTTACAGGTTGAGTATCATACATCATATAAATTAATAATCGATCTTTGATATCTCCATCAACTTCAGCTAACAGTAATGGATTCATTTCCCCTTCGATTTCTATAATTTTTTCGCAAAAATTAGAAATGTACGACTTGATGAAATCTTTAGCTTCTTTAATTGCTTCTCGATTTGAAGTAAAACTAGGAATTTTTAAAAAACTGATTAAATCTTCTTTAATAAACTTTTCATTGGTACTACGGATTAATTCCTTTAAATCATTTTTACCTCTAGAAGAGCTTTCTTCATTCATATATATTAAAATTTTAAGTTTCATTAATTAAATTATCTATTGAAAACTGAGTATGAAGTTAAATATGGATGAGTTAGAACTTCCTAAAACTGAAAAAGTTAAAAAATTAACTCAAATTTTGGACCTAATTAAAGATAATGGAAATTTATTAGGTATATTATTCGCATACCGCGACGGAGGTCTTATTGCGGAAAATTTTAAAGAAAAAACTGATTTTGATAACTTCACATCCATGTGCGCATCGGTCTTAGAAAGTGCTATAAGTCTAGGTCGTACAATGGGAGATAGAAAAGCAGCTAAAATAATCGCAGAGTTAGGAAATCAGACGATTGTTATTATTGAATGTGACGAGAAAACTTTCTTAGTCTTTGATTTAAATTACGAATCTAATTTTAATATGATCTTAGAAAAAATGGAAGATTATATTCGTAAAATTATTTTCCTCTACTAAAAAGAAAAAATAAAGTAGAAATAATGTAATAAAAATGATTTAACTTTGGTTATCTATGAATTTTAGATACTCAACGCACACTTGAGCAAATTGATTCAACGCTTCTTTTTCAATTACAGCAGGGGTATCGTTTCTAGTGTGATAGTATGGTGGTAGCTCTTCTTTTAAATTCAAACCACCTATTGAGGCAGCAGGAATATTCTTTTTACTAAAAATTGCTCCATCAGTTGCGCCAAATGGGAGTGGTAATAATTTTGTATTAAGATTCAAGTTCTGAGCTATTTCTAAGAGGGTTTCAAATACAATTAGATCGTGCTTAGCTCCTATCCCAGATTCTTTGTTATGGATTACGATAAAATCTCTCTTAGCAATACTATCCATATTAACAATTGTAGTTTGATTTGATACCAATTCGTTGTAATGTGTTTTAACATATCGTTTAGCGCCTCTTAAACCGGCTTCCTCACCTGCGAAAGAAATTAAGTGAACTCTGGTGTATTTTGGGAAGATTTCATTATTATTCTTATTCTCAGATAAAAATTTTGCGATTCCTAATAATATAGCAACTCCAGATAGGTTATCGAACGCACCAAGAACAGGTTTATAGCTATGGAAAAAAATGTAAACTAAAATGATTGGTATGAAAAATATAAAGATAACACCAAAAACCAAAAATAGAATAGGTTGTTCAATCGATAAAAGGATGAAGATCAACTTTAATATTATAGCAACAAACATTATTGCAGCCCCTAAATATCCTACATTTATTATTATTTGTCCAAATCGCTTCAAATAGTAAAATGTATTAAATTCAAAAGCTGAATCGTGATGGGCAGAGAATATTACAGTGTTTTTTATTTCATTTTTTGGATTGATAGTTCCAATTATGTTATTTGATTCGCGTTTGGGAAAGAGAAAATCAAAAATTTCGTGGTATTTCATTACTTCTAGAATAAAATAGCTAATCGCAACTGCCATAAGAATGATCGCTAAAATTAAGAAAAGGATATTAAAAATAGGATTTAGGGTTATGATACTAAAATCAGTTAACAACGATACCCAAAAAATGACCCCAGCAATAAAAACCAACAGTGCTCCATACCTTATCCCTCCCAAAAAAGCATGAGGGCTACTGGTGTATGACTCTTGGTGTGTTTCGTCGCAAAATTTTTTCAATTCTGATTCTACTCTGTTGCCAGCTAATATTTCCTGTTCTGTTCCTGATTCCCGAGGACCAATTTCATTGCAGACATCTTCAATAAATTTATACATGTAATTATTATCATACATTTTTATCAAAACTTTATATTTAAATCATAGTTACCTAGTCAAAAATCACAATGTTAAATAAAAATTGGTTATGTTAAGTAATAAAGTTATAACCATTTGAAATTTTAGGTGTGATTTTTTGGATAAGTTAAATATTAGAGAAGGTATGACGGAAGAAGAAATTGATGTTGTTGTTAATAAAGCTTTAGACATGATGACATTAAAAGAAAAAGTTGCATCTATGTCAGGAAACAATTTCTACTTGCTTGTGTTAAAAGATCGTAAGTTTGGAGTGCGTGCATATCCTGGTGGAGGCGTTAAACGGTTAAATATTCCTCCATTTCTGTTTACTGATGGAACAAAGGGAGTTAATATGCCAGGATCTACTTGTTTTCCCGTATCGATGGC